>CAXSEU010000025.1:0-15794 GCA_964236485.1 uncultured Lichenihabitans sp.
GGGCAGGAGGCGCATCATCGCCTCGCGGTTCTCCAGCATGTAGGAGACGCCCGACGGCGTTCGGGCATTGTCCTCGAGCACGTAGAAATCATTCTCGTCGATACGGACGATGTCGATCCCGGCGATGTGGACATAGACGTCGTTCGAGACCTTGACCCCCATCATTTCCGGCCGGAAACAGGGATTGCGATAGATCAAATCCGCCGGCACCACGCCGGCGCTCAGTGCCTCGCGGGGGCCGTAGAGATCGCAAAGGAACATGTTGAGCGTCCTGACGCGCTGGATCAGGCCCAGCTCCAGTTTCGACCATTCGCGCCGGGACAACAGCCGCGGCACGAGGTCGAAGGGAATGAGGCGCTCGGTGGCCTCCTTTTCCCCATAGACCGCGAAGGTGATGCCGATGCGGCGGAACAGCAGATCCGCCTGCGCGCGCCGCGACGCCAGAAGGCCCGGAGGCACCTGGGCCAGCCAGTTGGCGAGCCGGGCGTAGACCGCCCGCGCGCCGCCGTCCTGGCGGGACATCTCGTCGAAGAAGCGTTTGTTCGCCTGCAACCGTAGAACTCCGCACGCCGCCGTTCAGCCTGTGACGCGAGCAAAGCTTATGCCACGGTTCCGGCCGCCGCTATGGAAAACGACGGCTTTCCTCCTCCAATCCGCCCGGCGGCGGGATGCACGGCAATCTGTGCCGTGTCGATTCGAAGCCTCGCGCGTTGTCGCCTGGCGTATGAAGAGCCGGGGGCGGGGAAGGGGATGGGCGAGGTGACGGGGGTTCAACCGACTCCGACGGCCGGCCGAGGGGGCGGCTTCTCTTTCGCGGCCCTTCCAGCCGTCCGCGGGTTCGATGCCTTGGTCGATCCCTCCGCCTACGCGCCCCTGCCCGATGACTGGGTCCTGGGCGTCGCCGATGTCGTCGGTTCGACGGGCGCGATCGCGGCGGGCCATTACAAGGCCGTCAATACCGCCGGCGCCGCGGTGCTGTCGGCCGTCACCAATGCACTGGGCCGAACGGATTTCCCCTTCGTGTTTTCGGGCGACGGAGCGAGTTTCGCCGTGGCCCCCGAGGATGCCAATCAGGCGGGCGAAGCGCTGGCCGCCACGGTGAGCTGGGTGGGACGCGAAACGGGGCTCACGCTGCGCGGCGGATTGCTCCCGGTCGCCGTCGTCCGGGCCGCCGGCCATGACGTGACGGTGGCGCGGTTCGCCGCCTCGGCGAACGTCTGCTATGCGATGTTCTCGGGCGGGGGCCGCGCGTGGGCCGAGGATCAGCTCAAGGCCGGCCGGCTTTCGCTGCCGGAGGTTGTGCCCGCGAGGCGCCCCGATCTCACCGGTCTCTCCTGCCGGTTCCAGGATATCGCATCGGCACACGGCCTCATCCTCTCCTTCATCGTGCGTCCCCTCGCGGGTTCCAACGACGCCGAGGCGAGGGACGTTCTGGCCGCCATCGTCGGGATCGCCGGGCGGCAGGCACGTTCCGCTCATCCGGTCCCCGAGGGGGGTCCCCCGCTGCAATGGCCGCCGCGGGGGCTCGGTCTGGAAGGGAGGCTGCAGCGGCGCCCGGGATGGCCGATCCTCGCCTCCCAGGTCGCGGTCACCCTCAAGAACATGCTAGTTCAGGTCATCATGCGCCGAGGGAGGGACGTCGGCAGCTTCTCCCCGACGCGATACCGGCGCCAGATGGTCGACAATTCGGACTTCCGAAAGTTCGACGACGGGCTGATGATGACGCTCGATTGCTCCTCCGAGGTCGCGGACGAGATCGAGGCCAAGCTCAAGGCGGCCGCCGCGGCGGGCCTGTTGCGCTTCGGTCTCCATCGGCAAGCGTCCGCGCTCGTCACCTGCATGGTGCCCTCCGCGATGCGTTCGGATCACATCCACTTCATCGACGGGGCCTCTGGAGGCTACGCCATGGCGGCCCGCGACTTGAAAAGGCCTGTGGGCTAGCGCATGATCCGCCGCGATAGACCCGCGGCGCCAGCCCTGGTTCGGGATCGTCGGCGGAATTCCATTTTCCAGCGAGACCGCGCCTGTGGTCGGGAGCTTGCCATTCCGCCCTTGACGCCTTCCGTTCCGCTTCCCGACATCCTTCGCGTCGACCAACTCCGGATCGGCTTCGCCATGCAGGGGGGCGTCGCGGAGGTCGTGAGCGGCGTCTCGTTCAGGGTCCCGGCCGGCAAGACCGTCGCGCTCGTGGGCGAGTCCGGGTCGGGCAAGACCGTCATCTCGCAGGCCGTCATGGGCCTTCTGCCGCGCAACGGTTCCGTAATCGACGGTCATATCCATTTTGCCGATCCGGCCACGCGAGGCACCGCGGTCGACATCGCAAAGCTGCCGCGAGACGGCCGCGAGATCCGGAAGCTTCGCGGCGGCCGCATCGGCATGATCTTCCAGGAACCGATGTCCTCGCTCTCGCCGGTCCATACGATCGGCAACCAGATCCGCGAGGCCCTTCTCCTCCACCGCGCCGTTCCGGCCGGCGAGGCGCGCAGCACGGTCGAGCATATGCTGGGTCTCGTCGGGTTCAAGAACCCGCATCGCGCCGCGCGGATGTATTCCTTCGAGCTGTCGGGAGGGCTGCGGCAGCGGGCCATGCTGGCCATGGCGCTGATCTGCCGGCCGGCCCTGCTCATTGCCGACGAGCCGACGACCGCGCTCGACGTCACCATCCAGGCCCAAGTGCTCAACCTGATGCGCGACCTCCAGAAGGAGCTCGGCATGGCCATCCTTCTGATCACCCATGATCTCGGCGTCGTGGCCAACATGGCCGACGAAGTGGTGGTGGTCTATCACGGCGAGATCACCGAGGCCGGCACGGCGTCCGACATCTTCAGACGTCCCGCCCATCCCTACCTCAAGGCGTTGCTGGCCGCCCTGCCGCATTTCGACATGAAGCCCGGCGAGCGCCTGGTGTCGCTGCGCGACAGCGGCAAGGATCTTGGCGGGCTCCTGCAGAATCGCCGGCTTCCCACGGAGATACAGGCCAAGCCGCTGCTGAGCATCCGCAACCTGCGCAAGTCCTACGTCGTCCGGGGCCGAGGCTGGATCAGCCGCAAGGATCGGGTGGTCGCGGTCGACGACGTCAGCTTCGACATCAAGCGGGGCGAATGCCTGGGTCTCGTCGGCGAAAGCGGGTGCGGCAAGACCAGCCTCAGCAAGCTGATCATGCGCGCCATCACCCCCGATCTCGGCAGCATCACGTTCAACGACGGCACGCGCGACATCGACGTGTTGTCGCTCAAGGGCGCCGCGTTGCGGCATTTCCGGCCCCGCCTGCAGATGATCTTCCAGGATCCGGTGAGTTCGCTTTCGCCGCGCATGACGGTGCTGAACATCATTCGCGAGCCGCTGGAGATCCACGGGCAAGGTACGCCCGAGGAACAGCTCCAGCGCGTCGGCGACCTCATGGCTGCGGTCGGGCTCGACCGGCGTTTCCTCAACCGCTATCCGCACAGCTTTTCGGGCGGCCAGCGCCAGCGGATCAGCATCGCGCGCGCTCTCGCCCTCAACCCGGATCTCATCATCTGCGACGAGCCGGTCTCGGCCCTCGACGTCTCCGTCCAGGCGCAGGTGCTGAACCTGCTGAAGGATCTGAAACGGGAGCTCGGTCTCACCTACCTCTTCATTTCCCACAACCTTGCCGTCATCGACTACGTGGCGGACCGAATCGCGGTCCTGGCGCATGGCCGGATCGTCGAAATCGCGCCGCGTCACCTGCTTTTCCGCAGACCGGTGCATTCCTATACCAAGGCGCTGCTCCGCGCGGTTCCCTACCCGGATCTCGACCAGCCGCTCGATCTCGGGCTGATCGCCAGCGGCAGCGCCTCCGATCCGGCCCATTGGGAGGCGGAGTTCCGGGACGAGGGCGATCCGGCAAGCGTCGCGCCGCTCGATCTCGGCGAGGGGCATTTCGTCCTGGCGCGCCCCAGCGTCGACCGAAGGGAACTCACGGCATGAGAGCCTGGATGGCGGCGCTGTGCCTCGGCTTGCTGAGTCTTTGCGGCGCAAGGGCCGAAGACCCGGCCCCCCAGCCGCCACCCGGTTACGTCGAGACGCCTTTTTTCCAGGCGCGCGTGGACGCCGGGACACTGCCGCCCGTGGCGGAGCGCCTGCCGAAGCAGCCGCGGGTGATGGACCTGCCGGCGATGGGCCGGGAGACCGGCCAGCCGGGCGGCACATGGCGGATGCTCATGGGGGACCAGCGCGACCTCCGGATGATGACGATCTATTCCTACGCCAGGCTCGTCGTCGTGGACGACAAGCTGAACTTCGTCCCCGACATCCTGGCCGCCGTCGACGTCGAGCAGGGCCGCGTCTTCACCCTGCACATCCGCGAAGGGCACAAATGGTCCGACGGCGAGCCGTTCACGGCCGAGGACTTCCGCTACTCCTGGGAGGACGTCGCCAACAACAAGCGGCTGTCCCCGTCAGGCCCCAATCTCGCGTTGATCGCCAATGGCAAGCCGCCGAAGTTCGAGGTGCTGGATGCCCTGACGGTCCGCTATAGCTGGGATGATCCGAACCCGGGCTTCTTGCCGGCGCTCGCGGCCGCGCAGCCGGTCTACATCTACATGCCGTCGCACTACCTGAAGCAGTTCCACGAAAGGTATGCCGACATGGCCGAGCTCGAGAAGCAGGTGAAGGAAACCCACGTCATGGATTGGGGCGCCCTGCACGAGCGCCGCTCCCGCCAGTACCGGCCCGAAAACCCCAAGCTGCCGACGCTGGAGCCCTGGCGCAACATGACGAGACCGCCGGCGGAGCAGTTCTCCTTCGAGCGAAATCCCTACTTTCACCGCGTCGACAACAAGGGCCAGCAGCTTCCCTACATCGACACCGTATTGATGTCGCTCGGCACCACCAACCTGGTGCCGGCCAAGACCGCGAGCGGCGAAGCCAACCTGCAGGGTCGCTACCTGCACTTCGAGGACTACACCTTCCTCAAGGCGACCGAACGATTGCACGGATACCACGCCCGTCTGTGGACGGATGGTTTCGGCGCTTACGCCGCGCTCTATCCCAACCTCAACGCCAAGGACCCGGTGTGGCGCAAGGTCTTGCGCGACGTGCGGTTCCGGCGGGCGCTGTCGCTCGGCATCAATCGGCACGACATCAACCAGGTCATCTTCTTCGGACTTGCTCGCGAAAGTGCCAACACGGTTCTCCCCAAGAGCCCGCTCTTCCGGCCGGAGCTCGCCGGTGCCTACGCCGACTACGACGTCGACAAGGCCAACCAGCTCCTCGACGACATGGGTCTCGACAAGCGGGACGGGGACGGCACCCGCCTGCTCCCCGATGGTCGCCGCGCCGAGATCACGGTGGAGACCGCCGGCGAGGACACGACGTTCGGCGACATCCTCGAACTCGTAGGCTCCGACTGGGCCAAGCTCGGCCTGCGTGCCTACGCGCATCCCTCGCACCTCGACATCTTCCGCAAGAGGATCGTCAACGGCGAGACCCTGATTTCGATATCGCAGGGCCTCGACAACGGTCTTCCGACGGCGCAGTTCGAGCCCGATCAACTCGCGCCCTTGCACGAAGCGCAACATCAATGGCCGCGCTGGGGCCTGAATTACGAATCCGCCGGTCGCGAAGGCGAGCCGGTCGACATGCCCGAAGCGCAGCGCCTGGTCGACCTCTACCACGAATGGCGGCATTCCTCGACGATCGAGGAACAACGGGACACCTGGGCAAAGATGCTGGAGATCAACGCCGACCAGGTCTTCACCATAGGCATCCTCAACGGCACGCGTCAGCCGGTGGTCATCTCCGATCGTCTGCGCAATGTTCCGGAGGAGGCGATCTGGTCTTTCGAACCGGGGGCTTTCCTGGGCATCTACCTCCCTGATACCTTCTGGTTCGCCGATGCTTCGAAAGGCTGAGGAGGCCCGCCGCATGATCAGCCGCTCCGAGGCGCCTCGCGGGAAGGTGGCGTTTTGCCTTGGAATCGTCCGCGCCTGGCGGACGCGGGCCCGCTCCGGCGCCGCGTGCTCTTCGAAAGGGCAGAGCCCGTGCTGAATTACCTCGTCCGCCGCATCCTGATCATCATCCCGACCCTGGTGATCACCAGTGCCCTCATCTTCACCGTGATGAGCCTCTCGCCCACCGACTATTTCAGCAACATGGTCGCCGAGATGCAGGCCCAGGGCGAAAAGGTGGATACCAGCCGCCTCGATTTCCTGCGCAAGGAATACGGCTTCGACAAGCCGCCCGTCGAGCGCTACCTGCTTTGGGTCGGCGGCATGCTGCACGGCGATTTCGGCTATTCGTTCGAATACCAGCTTCCCGTCAAGGATGTCGTCGGCGACCGGTTGTTCCTCACCGTGCTGTTGTCGTTCACCACCATCGTCTTCACCTGGCTCGTCGCCTTTCCGATCGGCATCTACTCAGCCACGCACCAGTATAGCTGGGGCGACTACGGGCTCACCACCCTGGGACTCCTGGGACTCGCCATCCCGCATTTCCTGCTGGCGCTGGTCTTCATGTATTTCGCCAACAAGTGGTTCGGTCTCTCGATCGGGGGGCTGATGGACCCGCGCTACTTCGACCAGCCCATGAGCTGGCCGAAGTTCAAGTCGGTCCTGAGCCATCTGTGGATTCCGGTCGTCATCATCGGCACCGCCGGCACCGGCGGCATGATCCGCGCCGTGCGGGCGAACCTCCTCGAAGAACTGCAAAAGCAGTATGTGACGACAGCACGCGCCAAGGGCCTGCACCCGATGCGGGCCCTGTTCAAATACCCGTTCCGCATGTCGCTGAACTTCTTCATCTCGGACATCGGCTCCATCCTGCCGGCGGTGATCTCCGGCGGGGAGCTCGTGGCGATCGTCCTGTCGCTGCAGACCACCGGGCCCTTGCTGATCCGCGCACTTCAGAGCCAGGACATGTACCTGGCCGGATCGTTCCTGATGTTCCTGGCGACCCTCACCATCATCGGCGTTCTCGTGTCCGATGTCGCGCTCGCGTTTCTCGATCCCCGCATTCGTCTTCAGGGGAGTGCCAGCAGGTGAACGCACTGCCGTCCTCCTCCCTGTCCCCCATTTCGCACTACGTCTGCGAGGCGCCCTTCGATGTGCAGGCCGTCGCCAGGCTGACACCCGAGCAGGAGCGGATCTACTTCGCCTCGCAATGGCGACTGATGTGGTGGAAGTTCAAGCGCCACCGGCTGGCGTTGCTGGCCAGCATCTTCCTGCTCCTGGTTTATGCGACCATCCCGTTCTCCGAGTTCCTGGCCCCCTATGAGGCCGGCACCCGCAACACCGACGTCATCCGCTCGCCGCCGCAGCGCGTCCATCTCTTTGACAAGGAGCGCTTCATCGGGCCCTTCGTCTACGGCCAGCACTACCGGCTCAACCTCACGAACCTGAAACGCGACTATGCGACCGACCGGTCCGAGGTCTATCGGCTGCGGTTCTTCTGCCATGGCGATCCCTACCGCATGTGGGGCCTGATCCCGTCGGACCTGCATTTCGTGTGTCCGGCGCCGGGGGGCACGTTCTTCGCCCTCGGGTCCGACCGGCTGGGCCGGGACCTCCTCTCGCGCATCCTCTATGGGGCGCGGATCTCGCTGACCATCGGCCTCATCGGCATTTCGATCAGCTTCTGCCTCGGCATCACCATCGGCGGTCTTGCGGGCTATTACGGCGGCATCTTCGACCTTCTGAGCCAGCGGCTCATCGAGGTGATCCACTCGATCCCGCACATTCCGATCTTTCTGGCCTTGGCGGCCATCATGCCGGCCTCGTGGAGCCCGATCCTGGTCTATTTCGGCATCACGCTGATCCTCGGCATGATGGATTGGACCGGCCTCGCCCGCGCCGTGCGGGCAAAGCTCTTCGCGTTGCGCGAGGAGGATTACGTCCTCGCCGCGCAACTGATGGGCGCCCGCACCCCGCGTGTTCTGCTGCGCCACCTCATTCCGGGATTCATCAGCCACCTCATCGCCTCCGCGACCATCACCATCCCGGCCATGATCCTCGGCGAGACGGCATTGAGCTTCCTGGGACTCGGGTTGCGGGCCCCCATCGTCTCCTGGGGCGTGATGCTCAACGAGGCCCAGAACATGAACGTCGTCGCTCTCTACCCGTGGCTGATGTTCCCGGTGGTGCCGGTCATCCTGGTGATCCTGGCCTTCAACTTCCTCGGTGACGGATTGCGCGACGCGGCCGATCCCTACACGGCCTGAAGCTTCCATCCGGCATGCGGATCGCCTTCTATGCGCCCCTGAAGGGGCCGGACCATCCGGTGCCCTCGGGCGACAGGCAGATGGCGCGCCTCCTCATCAAGGCGCTGCGCGCCGCCGGACACAGGGTCGAGATGGCTTCGACCCTGCGCAGCTTCCTCGCGGCGCCCGATCACGCGCGGCAGGCCGAGATCGAGGCGGAAGCCGAGGTCGAAGCCGCCGCCATCGAAAATGCCTGGCGGGGGGCGGGTGCCGCGCCGGACCTCTGGTTCACCTATCACCCGTTCTACAAGGCGCCTGATTTCCTCGGGGCCCGCCTGGCCGGTCGCTTTGCCATTCCCTACGTGACCGCCGAGGCCTCAAATGCCCCCAAACGCGCGATCGGTCCCTGGGCGCGGTGGCACGCGGCGACCGAGGCCGCTTTGCAGGCGGGCGCCGTGCACTTCTGCTTCACGGGCGAGGATCGGGAGGGATTGGAGCCACTGCTGGGGCCGGGGAGTCGTGTCGTCGACCTGCCACCGTTCATCGACGCGCCGACCGTCTGGGGCGAACTTCCCCGGCCGACGGCCGGCGACACCGTCCAACTCGTCGCGGTGGCCATGATGCGGCCCGGCGACAAGATGCGCTCCTTCGCCTTCCTGGCCGACGCGCTTCGCCGCTTGCCGGGGCGTCCGCCATGGCATCTCTCCGTCGTGGGCGATGGTCCCGCGCGGCAGGCCGTCGAGGCGTGTTTCGCGTCCGTGGAAGGACGCCACGTCTCCTTCCTGGGCGAAGTGGCAGCCGAGGCTGTCGGCCGGGTGCTGGCGGGCGCGGACCTCTATGTCTGGCCCGGCTTCAACGAAGCCTATGGACTGAGCTACCTCGAGGCCGGGGCCGCAGGGCTGCCGGTCGTGGCCATGCGGTGCAGGGGCGTTCCCTGCGTCGTGCTCGACGGCAGGACCGGGGTTCTGGTGCCGGAAGGCGATGTCGACGCCTATGCTTCCGCCGTGATCGGCCTCATGGCCGACGAGGTGACACGACGGCGGCTGGGGCGGGCGGCGAAATCCTTCGTCGTGGAAGAGCGTAGCTTGTCACGCGCGGCGGCGATCCTGGATGCGGGCGTCCTCGAAGCGCGAGCGACGCCATGACGGCAGCCTGGGGCCCTGTCGCGGTCGAGCTCGATCGCGCCCGCGCGGCGGGCCAGACGGTCAGGTTCTGGCTCCGGGACGATGACGCCGTCGACGTCACGCCGGCGCTGGAGCGACTGATCCTTCTTTGCTCCGCTGTCTCGATGCCGGTGCTGCTCGCCGTGATCCCGGCCGGTGCCACATCCGACCTCGGCACGTGGGTAGGGGACCATCCGGCCGTGACGCCTTGCCAGCATGGCTATGCCCATGTGGACCACGCCTCGGACGGTGCTCGCGCCTGCGAACTTGGGGGCGCGCGGAGCCTCGACGTGGTGGGCGACGAGCTGCGGGCGGGGCGCGTCCGGATGAAGCAGCTCTTCGGCGCTCGGCTGTCCGACTGCCTCGTGCCACCCTGGAACCGCATCGACGCAGGCCTGATCGCTCGCCTGCCGGCGTTGGGGTTCGATCGGTTGTCGGTGTTCGGTCAGCCGGGCGAACCTGACGGCATCGGTCGCTTGAACGCGGACCTCGACATCATCGATTGGCGTCACGGGCGCGTGGGTCGCTCCTCGGAGGATGTCGCCGGCAAGCTTGTGGGCCTGATCTCGGCGTCCCGGCAGCACGGCCGCGCGATCGGGCTGTTGACGCATCATCTGGCTCACGACGACGTGGCGTGGGCCGTGCTCGAAGCGGCGTTAACCGAGCTTCGACGTCACCCGGCGACGTCGTTCATCGACATTGCGGAGGCGCCCTGAGCGCCGGGGGATTTGCGACCCATTTGCGGGAAAACGCGCTACAAGCCTTCCACTCACCCGGAGGCAAAGCCCTGAGCCAGACCCCGAGTTTTGAATGGGCGGGCGTCGTGGCCCCGCATGCCGCGGCTGCGACGGCGGCGCGCGACATCCTGATCGAAGGCGGCAATGCCATCGAGGCGGCCGTCGCAGCCGCGGCCGCGACCTCGGTCGTCGTGCCCGACGCCGGCGGGGCAGGGGGCGATGGATTGTGGACGATCCGCGAGGCAGGCGCCCGCGGCCGAACCCGCGTGCTTGACGCGCGAGGCCCGGCCGGGGACGCCGTGACCCTGCAGCACTTCCGCGAACGCGAGTTCGAGACGATTCCGATGCTCGGCAGCGACGCCGTTCTGACGGTTCCTGGTGCCGTGGCGGGCTGGCTGGCGGCCCTCGATCTCTCCCGGGCGCTGGGCGGCAGGATCCCCGTCGGGCGGTTGCTGGAGCCGGCCGTTGTTCTCGCCCGGGAGGGCTTCCCGGCTCAGGACCCGGCGCGCCGCCCGCTCCCCGTGGGCTTGGCGGATATGCCCGGCTTCGGCGAGGCGTTCCTGCGCGAGGGCAAACGTCCCGCCGCGGGAAGCCCTCTCCGGGCCGTGGTCTGGGGCGAGACGCTGGGCTACCTGGCCTTGTCCGGACTCGATGATTTCTATCGAGGCGATGTGGGGCGCGAGATCGTCCGCGACCTCCGGACGCTCGGCGGTCTTCTCGACCGGGACGATCTTCGTCATTTCGAGCCACGCTGGCGTGAACCATCGCGCTTGCGCGGAAGGTTGGGATTGCTGGAGGCCCCGCCAAGCCGGACGGCATTGAGCTTCCTGCTCGGTGTCGGATTGTTCGAGGGGCTGGGTTCTGCTCGCGCCGGAAGCACCGAGCACCTTCACAGAACCGTGGAGGCGACAAAGCTGGCGCAAGCCATGCGGACCGAGGCGGAGGAGAGCGGTCTCGATCCCGGCGCCCTTCTGATCCCGGCGCGGTTGACGGCCGAGAGCGAACGGATCGACGTGGCGCGTGCGGCGGCAGGCGGCCTTTCGGACCCGGACCCCGAGGCAGGCATCTGGATCGGCGTCGTCGATGCGCAGGGCCTCGCGGTCTCGCTCGTCGGCACGCTGGGCACCGCTTTTGGCTCCGGCTGTGTTTTGCCGAAATCCGGGCTGCTCATGGGCAACCGGGGAGCCTGCTTCACACTCGACGCCGCAACGGGTCCTACCCTGCGCCGGGGGCGCCGGGCGCCCATGGATGGACTGCCGGTCGTCGTGACGGGCGACCGCGGCGGCGTGATGAGCTTGGGTGCGTCATCCTGGTCCCTGGCGGTCGGGGTCGTGGCGAGTCTGGACGCCGGGAGCGGGCTTGCGGACGCTGTCGAGACGCCGCGCCTGCTCTCGAGGGCGTCGCCCGGCTCGGACGGTCCTGTGGTCGTGGCCGAGGAGGGGTTCGACCCATCGACGCTCGCGGCGCTGTCCCGCGCCGGCCACGACATCCGGAGCTTGGAGCCCCACGGGAGCGGCTCGGCGGGAGCCGTGAGACGCCTCGTCGGCGGCCGGGTGGAAGCCGCCGCTGATCCGCGTCTCGACGCCGCCCTCGCGGGGTTCTGAGCGAAGCACGCCTCCAAACCCGTGGGATTGCACGAAGATGCGCGTTGTTGTATGGGCGCCTTCGCCATCGCGGTCCGCTTTCTCCGAGATCGATGCCATGGTGATCGAGGCGGATGCCCTCCGGCCAAGCTGCACGGCGTCGGATGCCGCATCCATGGCGGGCCGAGGTTCGCTGATGACCGCCATCCAGACCGATGGCCGCCGCATGGCATCGTGGAGCGAGCGCGGCGCGACGGCGACCATATTTCTCACCCTCGGGATCCTGGTCGGGGCCTGGGCGGCGGCGCTGCCGGGCCTGAAGATCAAGCTCGATCTCTCCACCTGGGGACTCAGCGTTGCGCTCTTCAGCGTTTCGATAGGCTCGGTGCTCTCGAGCGTCTCCGCCGGCTTCATATTGCCGCGCTTCGGCACCGGCCGCTCGACGGGATACGCCGCGCTCGCCCTTGTCGTGGTTTTTGCGCTGACCCCGTTCGCCGCCTCGCTGCTGCAGTTCGTCGCGGCCGGTTTCGCGGTGGGCCTCGCGATCGGCCTCCTCGACGTCGCGGTCAACGGCCATGCGGGCGACATCGAACACCGCTGGGGCGGCCCGATCATGTCCTCCTTCCATGGTGCCTTCAGCGTCGGCGGCTTGGTGGGTTCGGCACTGGGCGGGCTGATCGCCTGGACGGGGGCCGGCGTCGAGACGCAGATCTGGGTTCCGGTGGTCCTGGCGGCCGTCTGCGACATCGCGGTCCTGCCATCCCTGGGAAGCGGGCAGGCCGCGCAAGTCTCCGGGGGCGGCGGGCCGGCGTGGCCGAGCCGCACCATGGTCGGGCTCTGCGTCGTCGTGCTGTTCTGTTTCATCATCGAAGGCGCCATGGCCGACTGGAGCGCCGTCTACCTGTCGTCGGTGACCGGCAGTTCGCTGGCGCTCGCGGCCGCCGGATACGCGGCCTTCTCGCTCACCATGGCGGCGGGACGGCTCGCCGGCGATGCCGCCATGGGCCGGTTCGGTCCCCGACTGCTGGTCGGCGCGGGAGGCTTCCTGGCCGCCTTGGGCCTAGCTATCGCCGTGGCCTTTGCCGAGCCGGTGGTGGCCGTCGTCGGTTTCGCGCTCGTCGGACTCGGGGCGGCCAACGTCGTGCCGGCGGTGTTCAGTGCCGCGGCCCGCGCCGGACGTTCGCCAGCGACCGGCGTCGCTTTCGTGACGGCGGTGGGCTATGCGGGGTTCCTGTCGGGACCGCCGCTGATCGGTTCGATCGCGGCTCTCGCGGGCCTGCGTGTGGCGATCACCTGCCTGGTCGCCGCCGCGGTTCTTTCGGCCATCACCGGCCTCGTGGTCTTCGCGCGGCGGACGGCGGCCGATACCTGAGGCTCAATCTCCGCCGGACCCGCGCCGCAGGCGAATGTAGAGCGCGCCCGTCCCGCCGTGACCCCGTCCCGCCTCCTCGAATCCAAGCACGACGTCGCGCAGCACCCTGTCGCGCAGCCAATGCGGTACGGTGCGCCGCAGCACACCCGACTCGCCATCCTGCGATCGGCCCCGGTTCGGTCCGCCCTTGCCGGTGACGACCAGGACCAGGCGGCTCCCCTGAGCCTGCGACCGGAGGAGAAAGCGCAGCAACGCCGGGTGCGCCTCGGCCTGCGTCATGCCGTGCAGGTCGAGGATGCCGTCGATGCCCACCCTGCCGCCGGCAACCCTTTTCTTGTAGCGACGCTCGAAGCCCGCCAGCGGCAAATCCCCGGGCCGCGACACCGGCGGCGAATAGCTCGGCGTGGTAGGCGCGCGCGCGGGTGGTTCGGCAAGGGCATTCGGTGGAGGCGGGAACGCCGACGTGGGGGGTTCCATAGGCGGCGCGACCGAGGGCAGCGAGGCATCCTTTCGGCGCATGACGGTGCGCGCCACCTTGAGCCAGATCTCGATTTCCGCATCGGTGAGACGCCGCGAGCGGGACATCAACGGACCTCCGGCGGCACACGGGGCAGAAGGGCCGTGAAGGCGGCGGCATGGCGGATGTCGCCGGCTCGCCGCCCGGCCTCGACACCCGTCCCGATGAAGAGGTCGGCGCGCGCCGGCCCGAGGATCGCCGAGCCGGTATCCTGCGCCACGGTCAGGCGCCGGAAGGGGCGCGGCTCCGCGTCGCGCCACGGCAACATCGCCTCGACGAAGAACGGCAGACCATAGGACCACAGGGTCCGATCGACCGCGATCGACCGCAGGCCCGAGAGCGGCACGCCGGCGCCCCCGATCGGCCCCTGGGCCGGCGCATCGGGCTCCGCACGGAAGAAGATGTAGGAACGGTTGACCTGCATAAGGGCGCGCCCGGGCTGACCGATCTCCTGACCGGCATGGCGCAGCCAGTCCTTGAGCCGATCGAGCGACATGTCTTGGGGCGCGATGCCGCCGCTTCCCATCAGTCGCCGGCCGATCGACGTATAGGGCTGACCGTTTCGTCCGTCATAGATCAGCCGGAGGATGCGCCCGTCGGGCAGGCGGACCCGTCCGCAGCCTTGAACCTGGATGAAGAAGACCTCGACCCAGTCGCGCAACCAGACCACGGGCCGGACAGTGTCCGAACCGATAAGCGCTTCCATGGATGCGCGGTCCAGATAAGGATGCTCCGAATTTCCAGGACCGATCCGTCCGAGATCGGACGGCCGCGGGAGGATCGGGGCCTTGAAGCCGGGGGACGGCGAGAGCGATCCCTCGACCTCGGGCTCGTAGAACCCCGTCAAGAACCCCTCTTCACGCGACCCGGCTCCGGCGAGCACGCGGTGGGGCGTGAAGTGGGTTTCGAAGAAACCCCGTGCCTGCGCGGCCGAGCGAAGGTCGGGCTGGCGGGCCGCCGTCCGGCAGAAACGGCGCAAGGCCTCGGAGGGTTGAACGGCGGGACGCAGGACCGGACGCCCCTCTGAGATCGCTTCCGCCGACCGTCGAAACACCCGCCACGTTTCGAGGTGATCGTCTTCGTCGAAGCCCGACAGGGCCGCGAAACTCGTCTCGACGAGGCGGCAGGGCGGGCCGGGCTGGTCCGAGGGGGCGGGCATGCGGGCATGGCCTCGACAACGTGTTCAGGTTGGATACTCGCCCCGCCGGGGCCGTCACACCACCTCGTCTAGAGCACGTCAGGGTGTGATTGAATCGCTTCGCAATCACACCCTGTTGAACGTGCTCGCGAATCTAACTTGGAGTATGTCAGCAACAGCATGACATACCCTAGCGCAGTCATGCTGTCGTGGACATGCGCCGACTCGAGAGAGCGAGCCTGTTCACGGACATACGTCGAAGCTTCGCTTCAACTTACGTCTGACCGACTCTATGTGACGGTTTCCGTCGCCACCAGTTTCCAGTTCGGGTCGGGCGAGCCGCTTTCGCGCGCGAAGGTCCAAAGATCGGTCACCTCGCTGACCTGATCCGTGCTCCCGTCGACCACCTGGCCGTTCCTGTCTCGCGTCACCGAGATCAATTTGGGCTGGAATCGCATGGTGATCTGCGCGGTGCGCCCCCGCAACTGCGCGTCCTCGATCAAGGCCTTGTCGAGCGACACGAACGTCGTCTCCATGGTGCGGCCGGCGGCCTCGCGCTCGGCCACCGAGCTGGAAAAGCTGTCCAATACCTCGCGTGCCAACAAGGGCGCCAAGGCGGCATTGTCCCCCCTGGCAAAGGCCGTGACGATCATCTCGTAGGCGGCGCGGGCGCCCTCGACGAAGGAGGCCGGCGAGAAGCCCGCATCCGAGGCCTTGATGCGCTCGAGACCATCGAGAGCGGAGGTCGATTCCGGGCTGACGAGTTTCATCCAAGTGTCCCGCTCCGGGCTCGATCGATCCGCTTCCACGGCCCGCTCCTCGCCCGTACCCGGCAGTCTGATCACGGTTCCCGTTTCGCCCGGCGGACGAGGATTGGTCTCGCGCGCCTTGCGGCGCTGGGCGAAGGGATCGAAGGGGGGCCGCTCCGTTCCGGTGCGGGTTCCCAGCACGGAGCGCAGTTTCCAGACGACGAAGACAGCCAGCACGGCGAAAATCACGGTCGTGATGTCGAATGGCTCATGCATGACGGTACCTTGCACTCTCGGATCTCGGCGCACCTTGCCATGAATCGGCGCGAAGCCCACATTCCAACCTAATGCGGATGCAAAGTCGAGAATATCTATAC
>CAXSEU010000026.1:0-14216 GCA_964236485.1 uncultured Lichenihabitans sp.
GGTGCGGGGCCGCAAGCGCGTCGGCATGGCCTTCGCCTTCTCGGCAGCGGCCTGCGGTGCTTCGACACGAATGCTGCCGCATTCGGCTCAGCATGAGGGTGGAAATGGCTTCAACCGATTACCCTGCCGCAAATCCAAGTCGGAGTATGTCAGACACAGCATGACATACTCCAGTCGCTTCATGAATTGTCGGCGTCATCGTTGCGGCGCCGACCCGCAAAGCCGCCCGACCGCGAGACACTGTCCGGGCAGGCGATCGGAGACGGCGGGTCCAAGGACAGGCCCGCCGTCTTTCGTCCGTTCAAGCGACGCCGAGCCATGGGTAGAGGCACACGACGTCAGAACACGTAGCCGAGCTTCGCCCCGACGTTGGTGATGCCGGCATTGTGGTTGCACAGGCTGGCGTTCGATTCATGCGACAGTGTCGCCAAGACGTTCCAATGCTCGCTGAGGTGGTATCCAACGGAGGCCGACTCGCGGAAAAGCTCGTTGCAGCCGACGCGGGCGTAGCCTCTCGGGACGACTGAACCGGTCTTGCCGTCGTTCAGTGCACCGCCGAACGTCAACTCGCCGAAGAGCCGGTCGTAGAGCGGGAAGGACCAGGTCACGCCCCCGTAGACGCTGCTGGTCTTGCCGCCGGTATTGAGATCGCCCCCGAGATGAAACCGCGGGACGGCATAGTCCCAGGCGCCCGTGAGATGATAGGGCTTCACGCTCAGCACTTCGCCCGTGACGTCGATGGTGCCGGACTCGACATCGAAGAGCCCATGGGCCAGGGCGCCGGCCCGCACCTCGGACAGGATGCCGAACGGACTGGCGGCGGGAGGCGGTGCGACGAAGACCGGCGGAGGCGGAGGCTGCGTCAGGTCCGCAGCCATCGCAGGAAGCCCCATCGTAGCCAAGGCGCAAAGCGAGGCCGCGCCAAGGCGGGATCGGTAAGATGACATCCGGCACCCCTGCCTTCCGGCCGCAATCCGGCCGATTCATGGCGGTGAGACGTTACGGTGCCTCAATCTTCTTGTCCAGGCGCCCGGCGAGATCCTGGATATATTGCCACGCGGTGCGCCCGGACCGGCTGGCGCGGGTGGTGGCCCATTCGAGCGCCTCGGCCCGCAGCGCCTCGCGAGACATGCCGAGCCCGAAATGCTCCGCATAGGCCGCAACCATGTCGAGGTAGTCGTCCTGCGAGCATTTGTGGAAGCCCAGCCAAAGGCCGAACCGGTCCGACAGCGAAACCTTCTCCTCGACCGCCTCGCCGGGATTGATGGCGGTCGCCCGCTCGTTGTCCATCATATCGCGGGGCATCAGATGACGGCGGTTCGACGTGGCGTAGAACAGGACGTTCGCAGGCCGCCCTTCGATTCCCCCTTCGAGCACCGCCTTGAGCGACTTGTAGTCTGTATCGTCCCCATCGAACGATAAGTCATCGCAGAACACGAGGAAGTTGTAGGGAACGCCGCGCAAGAGGCTCATGAGGGCCGGCAGGCTGTTGATGTCCTCGCGATGGATCTCGACGAGCTTGAGCGGCGCCGCCTCGCGGCGCACCGCATTGACGGCGGCATGGGCGGCCTTGACCAGCGAGGATTTTCCCATGCCGCGTGCCCCCCAGAGAAGGGCGTTGTTGGCCGGCAGCCCCGACGCGAACCGCCGCGTGTTCTCGAGCAACTGATCCCGTACCCTATCGATGCCAAGCAGCAGTGCGATGTCGACGCGATTGACGTGCGGCACTGGTGTCAGACCGCCGGTCGCTCCCCAGACGAAAGCGTCCGCCGCTTCGAAGTCGGGTTTGCGCGGCGGAGCGGGTGCGAGGCGCTCCAGGGCTTGGGCGATCCGCTCCAGCGCGGCAAGCGGCAGGGACGGCTGTGGGAGAACGGTCACGGCAGCTCATGGGTGGAGACAGGTTCCCGGCTTATCCCGCCTCCCGCGGGCAGACGTCAATCCATGGGCACGCCGCCACCAACCGGCTTCAGGCGAGGCTTCACCACGCCAGCGCGAGCGTCCCTTGCCTGGGAATCATGGCGCAAGCTCCCCGACTACGGACCGATCCAGCGGCTTACTTGCCGGCGATGGCCTGCGCCATCTTGAGGTGCTTCTCAAGGTCGGGCAGCGCCTTGGCGGCCAAGGCACTGACCTCGCCGGATTTTGCCTCGACCTCGGTCTTATACTCCTTGATGTCCTTCTCGTGGTCTTTGACCATGAAGGTTGCGAACTCCCGATCGAACGCCGTGCCCGACAGCTTCGAGAGTTTCGCCTCCTCCCGCTTGGCCTCCGCTTTGGGCGCGTCCTCGGCTTTCACGCTCATCGACTGCGCCAGCGTCATGGCCTCCTGCTTGGCTTTTGAATGATCGTCCACCAGCATCTTGCCGAAATCCTTCACTTCGGCGCTCGCGCCCATCTGCTGGGCCAGTTGGCCGAGCATGATTTCCGACTGGTCGCCCTGGATCGCATCCTTGAGGAACTCCTTCGGGCTTTTCGCCGCCAAGGCGCCCGTGGCCAGGGCCAAGCTCAGCATGGCCGCCAAGCCGGCCGTGGACATCACATTGTACTTCATCGTCGCCTCTCCGTTGGTCCGCGCCTGGTCGGCTCGGCGACACGTCAATTCGCACGCCCTATCGCCGGATCCTTGTCGGCCACGAATTGGGGCGTCGCGTCGCTCGGCCCCCCGGGCGAGTTCCCGGTGCCGGCTGCCGCGGAGCACGCGGCGTGCAAACAGGCGCCGCGTGCTCAAAAATTTCATTTCATGATCATTCAGTGTTCAGACCGGCTCGATGCTTTGCGGAAGCCCGGGAAAATGACGGACAAGTGCAAATTCTTCTTGGCAAGCCGCAGGAACAAACCGATGATCCCGCGGATGAACGCGACGCCGAACCGGGACCTCCCGACAGGTCGGCCGCGATGGTGGACTCCCGATGATGGTGGCCGCACCGAGCGCCATCCTCGTCAAGGCGTCCTGGAACAGGCTGCCCGGC
Organism: uncultured Lichenihabitans sp.; assembly: GCA_964236485.1. Taxonomy (GTDB): domain Bacteria; phylum Pseudomonadota; class Alphaproteobacteria; order Rhizobiales; family Beijerinckiaceae; genus Lichenihabitans. Next base: position 2,970 of record CAXSEU010000026.1, read on the forward strand.
AGTCCGACATCGGACTTCCATGGCCATTACGGGAAGGGAACGCGGAATGACCATGAAACTCGCGACGCTGGGCTGGGGCGCGGCGTGCGGCTTGGCGGCCCTGATGTCGCTCGGTGCGGCCCAAGCGACCGATCTGCGCTTCACGGCCGGGGAATATTCCAAGCACACCCTTCCGTTCTTCCAGCAAGTCGCCAAGGATTACGAGGCGCTGCATCCGGACGTGCACATCAGCGTCGAGGTGGATCCCTGGGACGGCTACCTCCAGAAGCTCACCACCGACGTCAACGCGGGCACGCCGCCCGACCTGTCGATCGTGGCGACCATCTGGGTGCCCGATTTCGCCTCCCAGAACGTGATCGAGCCGCTCGACAGCCTGATAACGCCGGCGTTCAAGGACATTTTCATCCAGTCCTTCTTCGCGCCTTCCACCATCGACGGCAAGCTGATGGGGCTCCCGGCGGCCGCCTCCGCCCGCGGCATGATGGTCAACCTCGATCTGTTCAAGCAGGCCGGGATCGAGCCGCCCAAGACCTGGGAAGATTTCTATGCGGCCGCCAAGACGTTGTCGTCCATGCCGAATGTCTACGGCTTCGGGCTGCAGGGCAAGGAAGTCGAGACGGATGCCTACTTCTACTACGCGCTCTGGTCCTTCGGCGGCGACATCATCAAGGATGGCAAGAGCGGCCTCGACAGCCCGGAAGCCATCAAGGCCGCGACCTTCTACAAGAAGCTGATCGACGACAAGCTCACCGAGCCTTCGCCGACGGCCTACAGCCGCGAAGACGTCTTCCAGATGTTCAAGCAGGGCAAGGTGGGGATGATCTTCACCTTCCCGATGATCATCCCGCAGCTGAAGGCCGAATCGCCCGACCTGCATTACGCGGTGCTGCCGTTCCCGACCGACCTCAAGCCGACGACGCTCGGCGTCACGGACGTCCTGATGCTCTACAGCGCCTCCAAAGCCAAGAAAGAGGCCTGGGACTTCGCCCAGTTCATGTACCAGGACAAGTATCGCTCGCAGTTCGACCACGACGAAGGCCTGCTGCCGGTGACCAGAGCCATCGTGGCCCAGGACTACTACACCAAGAACCCCGATCTCAGCACCTTCGCCAGCGGGTTGAGCTATGCCAAGTTCACGCCCACCATCAAGGACTGGGCCGAGATGGCCGATATCACAAGCCGATCGCTGCAGACCATCTATCTCGGTCAGGCGACGCCCGAGGCGGCCATGAAGGGCGCCGCGAGCCAGATCAACGCCATACTGGCCAAGCACTGACCCTCCGCGCGACGACATGAGCATCGGCGAAGACACGGCGGCGATGCCCGCCGTCGGCGCCGTCCGGCGCCGCGCCGGCGGATCGGCGGCGTGGAGGGTGCCGCTCGCGCTGATCCTGCCGAGTTTCCTGCTCGCCACCCTGATCGTCGTCTATCCGCTCTACCAGCTGGCCGAGATCGCGGTGCACGAAGTGAACCGGTTCGGCCAGCTGCGCGGCTTCGTGGGCGCGGCGAACTTCGCCCATGTCCTCAGCGATCCGCTCTTCCTCGGCAGCGCGATCCGCACCCTGGTCTGGACCGCCGGGGTCGTGGTCGGCACCATCGCCTGCTCGGGTCCGGTGGCGCTGATCCTCAACAGGCCCTTCATCGGTCGGGGCCTCGCCCGGGTGCTGATCATGCTGCCCTGGGCCGTGTCCCTCACCATGACGGCCGTGGTCTGGCGCTGGGCGCTCAATGGCCAGAGCGGCCTGCTGAACGTCACCTTGCAGGACCTCGGGGTGATCGACCGTCCGATTGTTTGGCTCGGCTCGGCCACTCTCGCCTTCGCCATGGAAATCGGCATCGGCATCCTGGTCTCGATCCCATTCTGCACCTCGATCTTCCTGGGCGGCCTCGCCTCCATTCCGGCCGACATTTACGAGGCTGCCGCCCTGGAAGGGGCCGGAGCCTGGGCGCAGTTCACGACGCTGACGCTGCCGCTGATGCGGCCCTTCATCACCATCGCGCTGGTGCTCAACATCATCTACGTCTTCAACTCCTTCCCGATCATCTGGGTCATGACCCAGGGCGGTCCGGCCAACGGCACCGACATCCTCGTCACCTATCTCTACAAACTCGCCTTCGTGTTCGGGCGGCTGGGTGATGCGGCAGCGGTATCGCTCCTGATGTTCGGGACCTTGCTGGTCCTGACCCTCGTCTATCTGCGCCTGATCATGGACCAGACTCGTGACGCTTGAGGGCAGGCTGGTGAAACGCAGCATATTGTGCTGGCTAGCCCTGCTGCCGCTGGTGGTCCTGAACCTGTTTCCATTCGCGGTGATGCTGTTCACCGCCCTTAAACCGGGCAGCGAGGTCGTGGCCAGTGCCGCGGCGTGGTTGCCGACCCGCTACGCCTGGGAGAACTTCGTCGACATGTGGCGGGTGACCAGGTTCGGTTCCGCGCTCCTCAACAGCATCTACGTGGCGCTGGCCTCGACCTTTGGGGCGATCCTCGTCGGGATCCCGGCCGCCTACGCGATGTCGCGCTTCCGGTTCGCGCTGAAGCGCCCCTACAGCGATTTCCTCCTCGTCAGCCAGATGCTGTCCCCGATCGTGCTCGTCCTGGGCCTGTTCCGGCTCGTCGTTTGGTTCGGCCTCGTCGACTCCATCAACGCCCTGGTGGTCATCTACACGGCGTTCCAGATCGCCTTCGCGGTGTGGATGATGCGCGGCTATTTCGACTCGATTCCGGTCGATCTCGAGGAGGCGGCCTGGCTCGAGGGCGCCTCGCGGCTGCGCTCGTTGTGGAGCGTGTTTCTGCCGCTCTCCGTGCCGGCCATCGCGGTGACGGCGATCTTCACCTTCATCAATGCCTGGAACGAGTTCGCGCTCGCCCTGACGCTGCTGCGCAAGCAGGGCAGCTTCACGCTGCCCATCCAGGTCTTCTCGCTGGTGGCCGGGCGCTATGAAGTGGAATGGCATTACGTCATGGCCGCCACTCTCCTCGCCACCCTGCCGGTCGCCATCATGTTCGCTTGGCTTCAGAGATACCTGATCGGCGGCCTCGGTGCGGGCGCCGTCAAGTGAGGCCTCCGCACCCGTCCTTGCCTCGATAGCCGGATCGATCCATGGCTCCCGTGTCCCTGCGCAAGATCGGCAAGCTCTATGACGAGACCCGCGTGATCGAGGCGTTGAGCCTCGACATCCGCGACGGCGAGTTCGTGGTGCTGGTCGGCCCGTCCGGTTGCGGCAAATCCACGCTGCTGCGCATGGTAGCGGGGCTGGAGCCGATCAGCGAGGGCGATCTCGTCATAGGAGGAACGCGGGCCAACGACTTGCCGCCGCAGCGGCGCAACATCGCGATGGTGTTCCAGTCCTACGCGCTCTATCCGCACATGACCGTCGCCGACAACATCGCCTCTGGTCCCAAGGTCCAGCGCGAGTCCCCGGCCGGCATCGCGGCCAAGATCGACAAGGCGGCCGGCATCCTCAACCTGCATGGCTACCTCGATCGCTACCCGCGCCAGTTGTCCGGCGGCCAGCGCCAGCGCGTCGCCATGGGCCGGGCGATCGTGCGCGAACCCTCGGTCTTTCTGTTCGACGAGCCGCTCTCGAACCTCGACGCCAAGCTGCGGGTGCAGATGCGCGCCGAGATCAAGGCACTGCATGCCCGCCTCGGCACGACGATCATCTACGTGACGCACGACCAGGTGGAAGCCATGACGATGGCCGACCGCATCGTGGTGATGAACGGCGGCCGCATCGAGCAGGTGGGCACGCCGATCGAGCTCTACGAGCATCCGGTCAACACCTTCGTGGCGGGATTCCTCGGCTCCCCGGCCATGAGTTTCATCCCGGCCCGCATGGACGCCGACGATCCCCGGACGGCGCGTACCGCCGCGGGCACGCGCCTGCACCTGGCGGTCGATGCGCCGTGCGGGCGAGAGGTGATGCTCGGCGTGCGGCCCGAAGCCCTGACGCTGGCGACCCGCGATGCCGAACTTTATCTCGATGTGGACCTCGTCGAGCCGACCGGGGCCGAGACCCACCTGCATGGCGCCTTCGAAGGCGAGCGCGCCGTCGCGGTTCTGGCCGGTCGCTCGACCGCGAGGCCCGGCGACCGCGTCGGCTTCCGGCTGAACGGCAACCTTCACGTTTTCGATGCCGCCACTACCGTTCGATTGCACTGATCCATGTGGATCCCTCGCGGTGGGCGACGCCGCGTGGATCCGCGAGGACGACAGCAGAGCCAGTTGCCTGGAGGACCCCACAGCCATGTCCGTGCTCGATCGTTTCAAACTCGATGGCAAGCGTGCCCTCGTCACCGGCGCCAGCCGCGGCCTCGGACTGCAGATGGCGTTGGCGCTCGCCGAGGCCGGTGCGGATGTGGGGGTCACAGGCCGCGACGAGGGCAGCCTCAAGCATGCCGCGGACGCCCTCCGGTCTACCGGGCGGCAGGCGTGGACGATCCAAGGGGACATGTCGAAACCCGCCGAATGCGAGGCGGTGTGCGAAAAGGCGCTGCTCGAGATGGGCCCGGTCGACATCCTGGTCAACAACGTCGGCGAGCGGGGCATGAACATCAAGATCGAGGATACGCCGCTCGAGACCTGGCAGCATTTCATCGACCTCAACCTCACCCATTGCTTCCTCGCCACCAAGATCATCGGCGGTGCGATGGTGAAGCGGGGGCAGGGCGGCCGCATCATCAACACCGCGTCGATCAGCGGCATGATCGCCAACCGGGGCATCGCCGGACGCCACTACGAGACATCCAAGGCGGCCGTAATCCACTTCACCCGGTGCACGGCCGCCGATTGGGCGCCCCATGGTGTCCGGGTCAACGCCATCTGCCCCGGCCTGTTCATGACCGACCCCAACCGCGAATGGGCCAGGAAGAACCCGGAGGTCATCAAGACCTTCGTGTCGTCGGTGCCGATGGGCCGCGCCGGCGAGCCTGAAGAGCTTGGCCCGCTGGCGGTGTTTCTCGCCTCCGACGCCTCCTCCTATGTGACCGGATCCACCTATGTGATCGACGGCGGCTATACGATCTGGTGACATCCGCCCCGGCGGTGTCGGCAACGGCACGAGCTGCGCCGGACACCTGGCCGAACCGCCGCCGCGGGAAGGGATGCGAGGACCGATGGCGCAGCCGATAGCGAAGCCCTCCGACGCCAGGCCCGAGGTGGCGGGCTCCCGCACCACCTTGGCGTCGCACGACGTCATCGGCTACCTGATCGATCACGAAAGCGAGCTGTCCCGCTCGCATGTCAAGATCGCTCAGGCGATCCTGCACTACCCCACGAGCTTCGTCGAAAAGCCGATCGAGGATCTGGTTCCCTGGCTCGGCGTGTCGGCGCCCACCATCACCCGCTTCAGCCGGATCATCGGGTGCGACGGCTTGCGCGACCTGAAGCTCAAGGTGATGGGCAGCATGCGGGTGGGGGCGCGCTACCTGGAGCCGGCGACCCCCCCGGCCACGCTCGCGGAAGTCAGCGAACGCGTCGTGATGCGCGCGCAGCGTGCCATACTCGAGGCGCAGCGCAGCGTCGACGCCGCTTTGCTGGACCGGGCTATCGAATTGCTGATCCGCAGTCGGATGATCTACGCTTTCGGCAGCGGCGGCGTCTCGAGCTGGTTGATCGAGGAGGTTCAGAACCGCCTGTTCCGCCTCGGCCTGCGGATCAGCACCAGCAACGATCATCAGATGCAGATGATGATCGCCGCCACGGTGGAGCGTGGCGATGTCGTGTTCTGCTCCTCGCTCAGTGGCAACAATGCCGAATTGATCAAGGCGGCCCGGATCGCGGCCGATTACGGGGCGACCACGATCGCGCTGACGGCGGTGGACACCCCGCTGGCGTCGGCCGTGGCGGTGCCGCTGGCCCTGGCCGTGGCCGACGACGGCGATGTGCTCGGCCCGACCAGTCTGCGCTACGCGTTTTTGAGCGTGATCGACATGCTGGCCTATGGGGCGGCGATCAGGAGCAGCGCTCACGCCCAGGACAAGCTGCGCCGCATCAAGCAGCAGTTCACGACCTATCGCGACGCCGACGACACGCGGCCAGCATCGGACTGAATGCTCCCAAACCCACGTTCTTTTGCTTTCTTGGTCAGATTTCGGTCTGATTGCCGGCTTGCTCAGCAGTCGGCGCTCCGCTGCAAAACAATTTTGATCCGGAATTGAAAATTGGCTTGGCAGATCATGGATCATCAGGTCATGATCCGCTCCAGAGGCTCGGATGGCCGGAAGACGGGATCACCATCCGCCGGTGAGGCGACGATCTCCGTGAGGCCGCTCGCCAGCGGGGCGGATGCGTGCACGTCAGACGTGGGGACCGCACATGACAACATCGTTTGATCGCTTCTTGATGTCGCGCCGCCGCGTTCTGCAGGGCGCGACGGCGTTCTCGGCGAGCGCCCTTGCGGGGCGGGCCGCTTGGGCCGCCCCCGCGACACCGCTCACCTTCATCGGGTGGCAGTATCAGCCGCAGATCGTGTCGGAGAACGTCGATACCTTCAAGAAACTGTACGACGAGAACGTGACCTACGAACTCGTCTCCGGCGACTACCATCCGGTCGTCGAAACAAAGCTCACCGGCGGCCAGCACATCGACATGATGTACTCCGAAGAGGACCATATCGCCCGGTGGCATACGGCCGGGTGGACGCGCGATCTCGAGGGCCTGCCCGATGTCGACGCCATCAAGGCCGGCATGTTCCCGGTCAGCATCACCTCGTTGTCGCTTCCCGACGGCAAGCTGATGGGACTGCCATATTACGCCGGGCACAACGCCTTCATCTACAACGAGGAGCAGCTCTCCAAAGCCGGCGTCGCCGTTCCGGACACCTTCGACGCGCTGATCGACGCGTGCCGGAAGCTGAAGAAGGACGGCATCTCGGATGCGCCCTACAACAGCGCCTGGGGCCAGAAATGGGCCGAACTCTCGTGGAGCCTCTTTGCCTGCTGGTATGCCGAAGGGGCGCCGGTGTTCAATGAAACCAACGACCTCGTGACCGATGCCGCCTTTCGCAAGGTTCTCGAGGCGCACCGCACGCTCTACAAGGAGCAGCTCGTCGCGCCCGACATCATGACGATGCCGGACGAGGGCGTTCCGAGCTACTGCACCGGCCGCCACACCTTCATGGTCCTGCACGATTACGACCAGAAGGTCGCCAACGACCCCAAGGTGTCGAAGATCGCCGGCAAGGTGAAGAATGCCGTGATGCCGGGCAAGACGCACTCCACCTTCGCCTGGACGGCCGCCTACGTCATGGGCAGCCAACCGGTCGATGTGGATCGTACCTGGAGCCTCCTCCGCTTCTTCGGCGGCAAGGCCAAGGACGGCCAGTACCATGTCATCAAGCGCTGGGCACTCGATTTCGGCCTCGGCTCGGGGTACAAGGAAGTCATGGCCGATCCCGAGATCGTGGCCAGCTTCTCCAAGTGGCGGGACGTCGCCACGTCGAACAAGCAATTGGAGCTCGCGACATCCCGCAAGGTCGCGAAGATGATCTGGTTCTCCGAATGGGATCTGTTCATGATGCAGCAGGCCCAGGACTATTTCCGGGGCAACGGCTCGACTGACGAGCTGTGCGACAAGCTGAGTAAGAAGGTCGCCGACCTGAAGTCCCAGTATCAGTGATCGCGCGGCGAAGCGGCGGCGCGGGCGTCGCTTCGTTTCCGAACCGGCGTTCTTGGGCGGCGACATGAGTGCGCCCGCGGTTGAGTGAATCCGAGGCCAGGGAGCGCCGGTGACCGTCTCACGGGACTTCAGCCAAACGCGCCCTTCGACGGTCGGCGCCACACGGGCGGGCAGACTCGCCGGGCGGTACGGCCGGATCGGCCGCGTCCCGCTCTTTGCGTATGGCGCCGTCGCGCCGACATTGCTGGTGGTCTTCGCGGTGGTCGGGCTGCCGCTGGCCTACAGCCTCTATCTCAGCCTTCATCGGACGAACCCGATCACGAAGACCTTCATCTTCGTGGGGGCCGGCAACTATGCGGCGGTCCTCGGCAACGCCGACTTCTGGGGGGCATTCGGCCGGACCGCCTATTTCGCGGCCTTCTCGGTCGTCGGGACGACGCTGCTCGGCCTGGGCATGGCGCTGCTGCTCAACGAGCGGTTCATCGGCCGAGGCTTCCTGCGCAGCGTCGTGCTGGTACCTTGGGCCATGGCTCCCGTGTCGGTGGGGGTCCTCTGGTCCTTTATCTATGCGGGCAGTTACGGCGCCCTGACAGGCCTCATGAACGATCTCGGGCTGGGACGCTGGGCCATGCCCTGGCTCGGCGACGGGTTTCGGGCACTCAACCTCGTGGCGCTGACCCATGTCTGGAGTCAGGCGCCCCTCACGGCGTTGATGCTGCTCGCCGGGCTGCAATCGATGCCGGCGAGCCTGCACAAGGCGGCCATGCTGGACGGCGCCGGCCCGCTGGCACGCTTCTTCGCCCTGACGCTGCCCTGGCTGAAACCCAGCCTGCTCTTCATCTCCATCATCGCGACCATCAATTCGCTGATGGCTTTCGATATTCTTTGGATCATGACCCGGGGCGGACCGGGGGCGGCCACGACGGTGATCTCCTGGCTTGGCTACGTCACCTCGTTCCAGTTCCTGCGGTTCGGCGAGGGTGCGGCGATCCTGTACTGCCTGACCGCCCTCAGCTTCGTGCTGGCCATCCTCTATTTCGCGGTGCTCGGCCCGCGGCGCTCGCGCACCGGGCGCGCCGGTCCGCGTCCTGTATTCGGCGTCCCGCGTTCCGAGCCCGGGATGCTGGCCAAGCGAACCGTGCCCCCCACGGCGACACTGCCGCCGCCGGCCAGGCGGGTCCGCCTTCCCCGAGCGGTCGAAACGGTCCTGCAGCGGGGCGGCTTCGGATTGGCGGCCATCCTGCTGTTCCTTTGGTCGGCGCTACCGGTTCTGGCACTCGTGCTCATGAGCTTCACACCCGCCAGCGACCTCATCCGTACCCCGGCCACCATGATCCCCAGCGGCTTCACGCTCGAGAACTTCCAGACGGTGCTGATGCCGCGGAGCGGCAGCGCATTCTCGACCAGCGTGCAGGCCGAGCGTGTTCCCCTGTCGCTGATCAACAGCTTCGTGGTCGGCGCCTGCACGGCGTTGATCAGCGTGGTGCTCGGCACCTTGTCGGGCTATGCGTTCGCCCGCCATGGCAGGTCCCGCTTCTTCGGCACCAGTTTGTGGGTGCTGCTGCTGACCCGGATGACACCGGGGCTGACGCTCGTGCTTCCCTTCTTCGTCATCTACCGGACCTTCGGCCTGATCGACAGCAGGACCGGGTTGATCATCGCCTATTGCAGCTTCCTGCTGCCGCTCAGCGCCTGGATGATGCGCAGCTATTTCGAGGGCGTGCCGGTGAGTCTCGATCGTGCGGCACTGATCGACGGCTGCTCGCGGCTCAGGATGATGTGGACGGTGCTGCTGCCGGTGGTCCGTCCGGGCGTGATCGCGGCCGGCATCTTCTGCTTCCTCGCGAGCTGGAACGAGTTCCTGTTCGCCCTCATCCTGACCTCGACCCCCAAAGCCCAGACGATTCCGGTGGTGATCTCGGGCTTCATGAGCCAGGCGCAGTTCTACGAATACGGCCCGATGTTCGCAGCCAGTGTCCTGTCGATCCTGCCGCCCGTTCTCGTCGCTTTCTTCTTCCAGCGGTATCTCGTCCAGGGTGCGCTGTCCGGTGCCGTCAAGGGTTGAGCGGCCGTTTCGGAGTGCACCAATGACCTCCATCGCGATCCAGGGTGTCTCCAAGAGCTACGCGGCCATCCCCGTGCTCAAGGGGCTGAACCTCGACATCGAGGACGGCGAGTTCGTGTCCTTCCTGGGCCCTTCCGGCTGCGGCAAGAGCACGCTGCTGTTCTGCATCGCGGGGCTCGAGGGCATCACGACCGGGAGCATCCTGTTCGGCGGGCGCGACGTCAGCGCGCTCGCGCCGCGCGACCGCAACATCGCGCTGGTGTTCCAGGACTACGCGCTCTACCCGCACATGGCCGTGCGCGACAACCTGGCCTTCCCGCTGCGCCAGCAGAAGGTCGCGCCGGATCTCATCCGGAAGCAGGTGGATTGGGCCGCGGGCCTGCTCGGCCTCGAGGCCCTGCTCGACCGCTCGCCGGCCGAATTGTCGGGCGGCCAGCGCCAGCGCGTCGCGGTGGGGCGCGCCATCGTGCGCAACCCGGCCGCGCTGCTCATGGATGAGCCGCTGTCCAACCTCGATGCCAGCCTGCGGGTGAAGACCCGCACCGAGATCAAGCGGCTGCAGCGCGAACTCAGGACCACGGTGATCTTCGTCACCCACGACCAGGAAGAGGCCATGGTTCTGTCCGACCGGGTCGCGGTGATGAACGATGGCATCCTCCAGCAATTCGCCGAACCGATGACGATCTATCGGCAGCCCGCCAACCTCTTCGTCGCCGGCTTCATCGGCAGCCCGCAGATGAACTTCCTGTCCGGTCCGGACGTGCCGGGCGGCCACGCCGCCGGGCGGGTCGTGGGGGTACGCCCTTTCGATCTGGTTCCCGCCCGAGAGGCCGCTGGCGGCTTCCGCCTGGCCGGGGAACTGGCGTTGATCGAGCCCGCCGGCTCGGTGCATTACCTCGACGTCCAGGTCGGCGACCGGATGATCAAGGCGACCTGCGCCGATCCGAGCGGGCTTTCCCCCGGCGCATCGCTGACCCTTTCGGCACCCGACGCGACCATTCACCTGTTCGACCGGGAGAGCGGGCTCCGCCTCGCCTTCTGAGCGGAATGCCTCACGCCTTGCCAACCAGAGAACAAGACGAAGCCCATGTCCTTTGACCTCGTGCTCCGCAACGGTCGGGTCCTCGACCCCTCACAGGGCCTCGACCGCGTGACGGATGTCGCCTTCGCGGGCGGAAAGGTCGCCGCGGTCGGGGACGACCTCGATGTCGGCGGCGCCGACGTGCGGGACGTCGCCGGCCGCATCGTCACGCCCGGCCTCATCGACCTGCACACCCATGTGTATTGGGGCGGTACGTCGCTCGGCATCGACGCCGAAATGTTCGCACGCAAGAGCGCCGTGACCACCTGCGTCGATACCGGCAGTGCCGGCCCTGGCAACTTCGCGGGCTTTCGCAAGCACGTCATCGAGCCGAGCCGGATCCGCATCCTCCCCTATCTCCACATCTCGTTCGCGGGGATCTACGGTTTCTCGAACAGGATCATGGTGGGCGAAGGCCATGACATCCGCCTGCTCGCGGCGTTCGATTGTCTCGAGGTGGTGGAGGCCAACCGCGACATCAT
>CAXSEU010000026.1:14273-15670 GCA_964236485.1 uncultured Lichenihabitans sp.
GCGCACCGCCCGCGGCACCGCCGGCATCGTGCCGCTCGACGTGGCCGAGCAGGTGGCCGACGAGACCGGCCTGCCCATGATGGTCCACATCGACGAGCCCCCGCCGTCCTACGAGGCGGTGGTGGACCGCCTGCGCCCCGGCGATGTCCTCACCCACTGCTTTCGGCCCTTCCCCAATTCCCCCGTGAACGGCAAGGGCAAGGTCAAGGACGCCGTGCTGGAGGCCCGCCAACGAGGCGTGCTGTTCGACGTCGGCCATGGCATGGGGTCCTTCTCCTGGGTCACCGCACGCGCGATGCTGGACAACGGCTTCCCGCCCGACACCATCTCGTCCGACGTCCACGCGCTCTGCATCGACGGGCCTGCCTACGATCAGGTGACGACGCTTTCGAAGTTCCTGGCCCTGGGCATGTCGCTCGCGGACGTGGTCGCGGCGTCGACGGTCACGGCCGCCAAGGCGCTGAACAGGCCGGACCTCGGGTCGCTCAAGCCTGGCGGCACGGGTGATGCCAGTATCCTGACGCTGGAACCGGGTTCCTTTCCGCTGGAGGACGTCCGCGGGCAGATCGTCACCGCGTCCGAACGCCTGTTCGCGAGGGGCGTGGTGGTCGGCGGCCGCTGGTGGCACCCGGCGTGACTGGCGCTTTCTTCGGAGGGACGAATCGATGAGCGCAGAACCGGGAAGGATGGCGCCATGTCGCTGACGGCACTCGAGACCACCCCCGAGGCCGGCGGGGTCACGCCGGCGGCGGCGGCCGGCATGCTGGCCGACCTCGTCGAGGTGCTTCTGCCCGGCGACGCGTCCTGGCCGTCGGGCCGCACCGTTGGGGTGCAGTCGCTGCTCGCCCTGCGGCTCCTGGAGCAACGCGGCAAGGCCGAGTTCACACGCGTCACCAAGGCGGTGCTGGCGGCGGGGGGGCCGCTCGCGGGGCTGGACGAGGCGGCCCGCATCGCCCTCGTGGCACGGTTCGAGGCCGAGGAGCCCGAGTTGTTCGGATGGCTCCGCGACGTCGCCTACGTGACCTATTACGAGAACCCCTTCGTGGCGGAAGTGATCAACGCCAAGGGGCACATCTATGAACTGCGCCCGCACCTCAAGGGCTACCCGGTTCCGGGCTTCGATCCCGAACGGAACACGCCGCGCCACGGCCGGGGCGGCTACGTCCCGACAGAGGCGGTGCACCGCCTCGACACGGCCGCCCTCGATCTCGCGAGCGACAGAACCCACGCCTGGGGAATGAAACGATGACAAGAAATCCCGATTGCGACGTCCTCATCATCGGCGCCGGCGCGACCGGCTCGCTGGCCGCCACCGTGCTGGCCCAGGCGGGGCTCGATGTCGTGTGCCTGGAGCAGGGCTCCTGGGTCGAGCCGGGCGACCATCCGCATTACAGCTC
>CAXSEU010000027.1:0-1694 GCA_964236485.1 uncultured Lichenihabitans sp.
GTAGGGCTGCCAGAGCACCCCCACGTGGCCTCCGTTCGCCATGTAGCCGCCCATCATGCAGCCCATGGCGACGACGACGCCAATGATGAAATTCAAAGCGCGTGCTCCTTGAGTGCCCGATCGGGCCGGGAACGGGGACATCGGTCGAGGCGAGGCTCACCACGGTGACGAGCGCCGTGCCGTTCCGGGAAGCCGGACCGACCTCCAAGGCCAGTGCACCAGGATTGCCTTGCGTGAAGCTGTTTCCGGGCCGGCCTCCCGCGCGGCGGGCCGTGATGCCGGCCGTTTGGTCAGGCCCGGGCAAGTCGGCTGGGCGAGCGTCGGCGAACCCCCCGCGAGGGCTCCCTCGATCTTCCGCGCCGGAAAGTTCCAGCACCGTGCTGTCCACCACCGCATCCTATCTTTCCGTTTCTTCGAACCTCGCGCGTCTGCAGACCGCGACGGCATCCGACGGCGCGGTGAAGACCGCCACCAACTATTACCTCGCCAACATCGGCAAGGTGACGAGCGTCAGGGACTTCGTGAACAACTACCAGTTGTTCTCCTACGCGATGAAGGCCTTCGGCCTCAGCGACATGACCTACGCCAAGGGACTGATGACCAAGGTCCTGGAGGGGGGCGTCACGAGCAGCACGGCGCTCGCCAACACGCTGTCCGATCCACGTTACAAGGCCTTTGCGACCGTCTTCGATTTCGCCGGCCGGGGCTCTGCGGCGACCAGCACCTCGGCGGCGACCAGCGGCACCTCGGCGAAATACGTCGAGCAGACGCTCGAGGACACCCAAGGGCAGCAGAACAAGGGCGTCCAACTGGCACTCTATTTCCAGCGCCACGCGTCGTCGGTGTCCTCGGCTTACGGGATCCTGGCCGACAGCTCGATGCTGAGCGTGGTTCAGACAGCCTTCGGCATCTCGTCCGAGAGCGCGCTCCAGGACATCGACACCCAGGCCGCGGTGCTCGACAAGGTCCTTAACATCTCCGATCTTCAGGATCCCGTTAAGGTTCAGAAGCTCGTCGAACGCTTCACGGCCAACTACGACGTCGCTTCCGGCAACACGGCCGCCGCGAACGCGGCGTTGTCCACCGCCGCGTCGGATTCGGGCCTCGGTGCGGACCTGCTCCTCGGCGTCGATGGGGCCAACGCCAGCGCGAACCCAGCGAATGTGCTGCTGGCCTCCGATTCCTCGATCGCCGGCCTCAGCTCGAGCCTGCTGATGAGCATTGCCGGCCTGAAGCTCGGAGGCTAGTCGCATGCAGACCAACTTCTACGTTGGCATGTCGGGGCAGATCGCGGTCGAGCGGCGCCTCCAGTCCGTCGCCAACAACATCGCCAACATGAACACGGCCGGCTACCGGGCCGACGGCATCACCTTCGCGACCGTGCTTTCGAACGCCGGGGACGATCCCGTCGCCTTCAGTTCGGCCGGGAGCCAGTTCATCTCCCGTCGCAACGGCCCCGTCACCAAGACCGACAACCCGCTCGATGTCGCCGTGCAGGGCAGTTCCTGGCTGGCCATCAAGACGCCCTCCGGCATCGCCTATACGCGCGACGGGCGGATGCAGATGGCGCCATCGGGCGAAATCCGCAGCCTCAACGGCTACCCGGTCCTCGATGTCGGGGGCTCGGGCCTGCTGCTCGACCCCGGTGCGGGGCCGCAGACCATCTCGGGCGACGGCATGATCACCCAGGCCGG
>CAXSEU010000027.1:1704-2342 GCA_964236485.1 uncultured Lichenihabitans sp.
TTGGGGTTGTTCGACATCGATCCCTCGGCGTCGCTGACCCGCACGGACAATTCGGCGGTGATCCCGGACCGGGCCGCGACGCCGGTCCTCGACTTCACCGACGGGGGTGTCGTGCAGGGCTTCGTCGAAGGATCGAACATCAACCCGGTGCTGGAACTCAGCAAGCTGATCTCCATCCAGCATGCGCTGGACGGCATGACGCAGGCGAACCAGACCGCCGATTCCTCGATGAGCGACGCGATCAAGACGCTGGGCGGCGCGTCATGACCGGGGGCGTGCCGTGAACGCGCTGACCCGCCTCGCCCGCGGCGTGCGGGAGACGACCGCGGCCGTTCCCATGCTCGACATCGATGGCACGGTCACCGAAGTGACGCCGACCGCCTACCGGGTGTCGGGCCTTTCCACCTTTCTGCGGCTCGGCGACACGGTCGCGTTCGATACGGACGGGGTGGCCCAGTGCGGCGAGGTGGTGCGCATCGACCGGGGGGCCGCGACGGTGAAATCCTTCGCCAGCCGCGTCGATGCCCGACTGGGGGCGCCGGTGCGGCGGACGAAGAGCCTGAGCGTCGCGCCGGACGCGAGCTGGAAAGGCCGCGTCATCAACGCCCTCGGCGAGCCGGTCGACGGCCTTGGCACCG
>CAXSEU010000027.1:2352-5134 GCA_964236485.1 uncultured Lichenihabitans sp.
CGCGGTGCGCTGGCACTCGCGCGCGAGCGCGCCGCCGCTACGACGGCGCAACTCGAAGCGTCGCGCGATGCGGAAGCGAGAATCGGCGCGGAGATCGCGCGGCCGACCGGGAGGCAACGCCGCCCGCGGCGCTGCGGCGGGCCCGCGTCAGAGGCGCGCTGCGCACCGGCATTCGGGCGATCGACATCTTCTGTCCGCTGTGCCCCGGCCAGCGCATCGGCATCTTCGCCGGCAGCGGCGTCGGCAAGTCGACCTTGCTGGCGATGCTGGCCTCGTCCCACGGTTTCGAGACGGTGGTGATCGCGCTCGTCGGGGAGCGGGGCCGCGAAGTGCGGGAGTTCGTCGAGGAGGCCCTGGGGGCCAATCGCGAGCGCGCCATCACCGTGGTCGCGACCGGCGACGAAAGCCCGATGATGCGCCGCATGGCGCCGAAGACCGCCATGAGCATCGCCGAACATTTCCGGGACGCGGGCGAACAGGTCCTGCTGATCGTCGATTCCGTGACGCGGTACGCCCACGCGGCCCGCGACGTCGCCCTGGCGGCCGGCGAACCCGCGGTGGCGCGGGGCTACGCGCCGAGCGTCTTCAGCGACCTGCCGAAGCTGCTGGAGCGTGCCGGCCCGGGCTTCGAAGGCGGCGGCAGCATCACGGGCATCTTCTCTGTCCTGGTGGACGGCGACGACCACAACGACCCCGTGGCCGATGCCATCCGGGGAACGCTCGATGGTCACATCGTCCTCGACCGGAAGATCGCCGCGCAGGGCCGCTACCCGGCCATCGACGTGATCATGTCCCTCTCGCGGCTGGCGCAGAACGTCTGGACCCCGGAGCAGCAAACCCTGGTCAGCAAGCTGCGCGAGATGATCGCGCGCTTCGAGGATACGCGCGATCTCCGGCAGATGGGGGCCTACAAACACGGCAGCGACGCCGAACTTGACCAGGCCGTGCTGCTGGTGCCCCGGATCTACGAGGCCCTGGTGCAATCCCCCGCGACGCCTTTGAGCGAGGACGCCTTCCGCGATCTCGCCAACGCGTTGCAGAAGCCGAGGTAGGATTGGTCGTGAGACAGGGTATCGTCAAAGCATCCGGCAAGGCGGCGGCGTCGCATCGGACCGAATGGCTTTGGGGAGGCCTCGGCGTCGGCACCGCGGGCCTCTCGGCCTGTTTCGCGGCCTACATGCTGGCGTTCGGGCCGGGAAGCGGCGTTCCCAGCGCGTCCGACTTCGGACTGTTCGCCCGCATGCGGCCCAACCCCCGGGTCGCTGAGGCGCGCGTGCCGCCGGTGCTCCAAGGGTCGGCCCAGCTCAAGCGCGCCCAAGGTGAAACCGCAGGGGCCGCGCCAGCTCCGACCGTCGACTTCACGCCCACGGGCTCGGTCGCCGACAAACCCGGCGATGTCAAAGCCGCGGCGATCGATCGGGCCGCCGAGACGACGCTGCCTTCGTTCATCCTGCGCGACGTCTTCGATGGCCGCGCCCTGGTCGAGTCGCCGAGCGCCCTGACGCTGGTTTCGAAGGGCTCCGTGATCGTCGGCGCCGGCAGGGTCCTGTCGATCGAGCGGCGTGGCGGCCAGTGGGCGGTGATCACCAGCGGCGGCATCATCGGCGGGCTTCGTTGACCTTGGCCGACGTTGCGAAAGTGGCGCTCACGAGCGCCCGATAGCGCCAGCCCTGGAGGGCGCCACGGGCGGCCAGGAACCCCAGGATGGCCATCCAGAGGCCGGCATTGCCGAGCGGCCGCAAGATCAGGAACAGCACGAAATAGAGGCAGAGGGCCGCCAGCATCAGGTTGCGCATGTCGCGCGTCCAGGTGGCGCCGATGAAGACCCCGTCGAATTCGAACGCCATGGCGCCGACCACCGGCGTCAGGGCCGCGAAGGGCAGGAATTCGCGCGCCAGATGCCGCACTTCCGGATTGGTGGTGACGACATCGATGAAGGTGCCCCCGCCCACGAAGGCGAGGCTCGAGGCGAGAAGCGAGAAGGCCGCGCACCAGAGGCTGGTGAGACGGACCGCCCGCCGAAAACCAAACGCGTCGCGCGCCCCGACGGATTGGCCGCACATCTGCTCGGCGGCGGTGGCGAAGCCGTCGAGGAAATAGGCATTGATCAGGAAGAGGTTCATCAGCACCGCGTTGGCGGCCAGGATGGCATCGCCGCCCCGGGCACCCTGCGCGGTGAAGAAGGCGAAGGCGAAGATCAGCGCTGCCGAGCGGATCATGATGTCGCGGTTCATGCCCGCCATGCGGCGCAGCCGGGCCGGGTCGAGCAGCAGGCGCCAGGGCGGCGGGCGACGCAGGGTGATGAGCCTCCCCAGGACGAGGAGGCCGGCGACGCCGCCCATCAATTCCGCGCCGAGGGTTCCCCAGGCCGAGCCGCGCACGCCCCAGTCGAGGCCCATGACGAGGCCGACGTTGAGGAGGATGTTGAGGAGATTGATGAAGACCTGGAGCACGAGGCCGACGTCGGCCCGTCCGCGTCCGATCACGGCACCCAGCACCACGTAATTGACGAGCGTCAAGGGTGCCGACCAGATCCGGATGTCGAAATAGGCACGCGCCGCCGCGGTGACATCCGGCGTCGCGTCCATGGCCGTGAACGCCACCCAGGCGATCGGCCGCTGCAGCGCCAGCACCAGCAGGCCCAGGGCGAGCGCCACCAGGAGCGCCCGCAGGGCCGTCGCGCGCTCCTCCTCCGCGTCACCTGCGCCGACCGCCTGCGCCGTGAGACCCGCCGTGCCGATCCGCAGGAAACCCAGGGGCCAGAAGGTGAAGTCGAAGATGA
>CAXSEU010000027.1:5144-8211 GCA_964236485.1 uncultured Lichenihabitans sp.
CGATGGCGCCGAGCAGATGCGCCTGTCCGAGCCGCCCGATCACCGTCGCGTCCGCAAAACCCAGCAGGGGCGTCGACATGTGGGCGAGCGTCATCGGCACCGCGAGGCGCAGGACCGCCCGGTGGGTGACCGTGACGGTCCGCGCCGAAGCGGTGTCGGCGGTCACGCCCCTGCCTCGCGCGAAGGCTCGATGTCGGCAAGCGTGATCGAGCGGGCCGGTAGTGGGTCAGTCTGAAATCTGAGCCTCTTGACCCCCGCTCGCGCCCGGCCCGTAGCTCCTGTATGCTAGACGTGAAGCATGGGAGCTTGATGATGACGGGGAAGGTCAATGCGTTTGCTCGTTTTGGGGTGAGCCTCAAAAACGTACGCTCAAGCTGGTCCGGCGTGAGTCCCGAGGGTGAAACGGTTGTTTTGGCTCTCTGGAAACACCTGATCAATTACCGAACGACTCCCATTTCGTATGACGTTTTCAATCTCTCCAACTTTGACGAATGGAAAGATCGAGATGGCAACCAGGAACGAAGTCGACATCTCAGATGGGCGTTGGACCATTGCGGTGGGAAGTTCCGGGTAGTTATAGCCACAGCAAAAGATCAGGGCGCCTCAATTCACGACGACGCTGACTATCACGCGCACCAGCGGCTGCTTATGCAAATTACTGACGAAGCCGACTTCAACGAGGCGACGGGTGAGTTTCGCGCCGTGAACGTGGGATCTTAGCTCAATGCCGACCGAACCTAAGCACCCCAAACGCCCGCGCGACACGAATCAGCTCGGCAAGCTGATGGTGGATATTCTGACCGGGCAGGTCGAGGACCGCGAGCCTACGCCCGAAGAACGCGGCGTCGACCCGGCCGCGTCCGCCATGGGCAAGAAGGGCGGACCAGCGCGAGCGGCCAGCATGACGCCAGAGAGGCGGTCGGAGATTGCGAAGGCGGCGGCGGCGAAGCGGTGGAAGAAAAGCGACTAAAACGACCTGCAGGTTTTCGATTGACCTGCGGGTCACGGTCATACCTGCGCTAAATGAAGCTACCTACTTGCCGCATAATGGCCTGCTGATATCTCAACGACCTGCAGGTTTTCGATTGACCTGCGGGTCACGGTCTGATTTTGTTCCAGCTCCGACGCGCAGAGGAGCAAGGCCATGGCAAGCGGGCTAGCAAAAATCATCGAGAATCACGATTGCTCCTTGAAGGCAAACTGGTCTCCTACATACAAATTCGATTATCGCTCATACTGTGTATCCAACCTAAGAGGTGGAATAGGCAAATCTACATTGACCTTTAATTTGGCCTACATGTTTTCTCGTCACGTTAGAACACTAGTTGCTGACCTTTGCCCCCAAAAGAACTTGACCGAAGCTATTATTAAGAATGGTAAATTTGATTCTACGATTCTCGCCTCTTTGAGACCTTTGATAATGGGTCCTGCCTTTGGTGTTGCTCCTGAAGAGATATCCTTGAGGTTGTCGCAATTAAATGACAATTTTGGAATGGGAAAGAAAAGCTATTTAATACCAGGAGACAACGCTCTCTTCTCATTTCCTCCCACACTTTATCAAGCATTACAGCAAGCTGTTTCTGAAAGCAATACAAAAGCGGTTCAGAATATACTATTTTCACTAAAGAATGTGCTTGATGATGAAATGGAGGATAAAGAGTGCACGGCATGCTTGATGGATTGCAGTCCTTTTTATGCCGGTGCAACTCATTTGGCTTGGTGCGCAGCAGACGCTATAATTATTCCTGTACGAGTTGACGAACACTCTATTGAGTCTCTCGACATGACATTGAATATGCTGGGGAATCCTAATAGCGATTTCAATATGTGGGCCGCGCGAGCCGGAAGTTTTGCGGCGCCTCGAGTCGCGGCCATTGTGATGACGATGGTCGGGGCGCGTAGCCCCAAGAAAGGTGTGAAAGACTTAGCGTCCCAAATGTATGTTGAGCGCGCCTATAATGTGGCAATCAAATATCGCAGCCTTTTTGACCACGATGATCCTGCGGATGCATTTGCTATCACGGATGATTTTATGTCAGCGGGGAGAATAAGCGGGGCAAAGCGCATACCCATACCTAAGCTTCGGGTGGGTGAATTCACGACCGTGGAAGGCAAGCGGCTGCAGGTCAATGAGTCTCAAACCAAATACCAACGAGAGCTTGAATACCTGACCGACATTCTCTGATAGTAGTCCTTGACGTCAAGCATGAAGGGTCATATCATGCTCGGCATGAAACAGCTATCCACGTCCGACCGAGCCAAGATCCTTCATCTTCTCTGCGAAGGAAGTTCGATCCGCGCTATCACGCGGATAACCGGCGTGAGCAAGAACACCGTGGCAAAGCTGCTGGGTGATGTCGGGCGTGCCTGCATGGCCTACCATGACGAGCACGCCCGCAACCTCGCTTCCAAGCGCGTCCAGGTCGATGAGGCTTGGGCGTTCGTCTACTCGAAACAGAAGAACGTCGCGTCTGCCAAAGCCGCCCCTGAGGGCGCTGGCGACGTTTGGACGTGGGTTGCGCTCGACGCCGATACAAAGTTCGTTGCCTCCTACTTTGTTGGCGGGCGCGACGGGGAGTGCGCCATGTGGTTCATAGACGACCTGCGGAGCCGACTGGCGAACCGCGTTCAGCTGACCAGCGATGGACACCGGGCTTACCTGGAAGCCGTGGAAGGGGCATTCGGGGCGGACGTCGACTATGCCCAGCTCGTGAAGATCTATGGGGCTTCACCGGACAGCGCGAAGGGCCGCTACAGCCCCGCAGAATGCACCGGCATCCGCAAGACCAAGGTCGAGGGCAACCCAGACATGGCCCACGTTTCCACATCCTACGTGGAACGCCAGAATCTCACGATGCGGATGCACATGCGCCGGTTCACCCGCCTCACGAACGCCTTCTCGAAGAAGGTCGAGAACCACGCCTATTCGGTCGCACTCCACATGATGTACTACAACTTCGTCAAGATCCATTCAAAGCTTCGGGTCACGCCCGCAATGGCGGCTGGCGTCTCGGATCGGCTTTGGGAAATGTCGACGAGGGCTCGTTTGCGGTGCAGCCGGCCAGTG
>CAXSEU010000027.1:8221-15064 GCA_964236485.1 uncultured Lichenihabitans sp.
TTGTGGCGCTTTGGGAAGCCGTCGAGCCGAAAGCTGGCAAGCGCGGGACGTATAAGAAACGAGCGATGGAGGAAATCACCGGATGAGCCAAAGCGAGGAAATTCGAGACAACATCAACTTCGATATAAACCGGATTCGTGAACTCGACTCGGAGCTTGCGCACGCCTTTCAGGCAATCATCTCCAGGCCGCTTCGCTTGACCAATGAGCAGTTCGGCTATCTCCGGGCCGTCACGTTCCGCTGCGTCGAGCTGCTACAAACCCAGCAAAGGATTTCAGACTGACCCACTACCAGCGGGCCGGCAGCCTTGCGCCCCGGCGCGGTTGTGATAGGCCACAAAAGCCATCAGGTTTTGGCAAAGCGAAGCTTTCGAGTTCCAGAGGGCGCCCGAGCACGCGGGTGGCGTGGGTCTTGCGCTCGATAGGCGGAGCCGGTCGTGGCGTCAGCCATGGGAGGCTGCCCGAGGATCATCGAACGGAATATCATCATGCGGGCATCCCGGGAAATGACGTCGGCGCGGTTCGTCGACCCCTGGCGGTCGGAGGCGGACCGCCTTCGCTTCGAGCGACGGCCGCTCCTGGCTTATGCGACGATCGGCACCCTTTTGGCCATGGTAGCCGTGCTGGTGGGCATCCTGCCCTTTGTCCAGATCGACCGCGTCGTTTCCACCACGGCCGGCAGGATCGTTCCGGTGCAGCCGCTGAGTACGTTCCAAGCGCTCGATA
Organism: uncultured Lichenihabitans sp.; assembly: GCA_964236485.1. Taxonomy (GTDB): domain Bacteria; phylum Pseudomonadota; class Alphaproteobacteria; order Rhizobiales; family Beijerinckiaceae; genus Lichenihabitans. Next base: position 8,947 of record CAXSEU010000027.1, read on the forward strand.
CCTCGCTGATCCGATCCGTCGATGTGCGGGACGGCGAGCAGGTCGCCAAGGGACAGACGCTGGGGACCCTCGATCCGACCTTCACCAAGGCGGATGAGAGCCAGTTGCGCAGCCAGGTCGCAGGGCTCGACGCGGAGATCGCGCGGGCGCGGGCCGAACAAGGCAGGAAACCCCTCGTGTTCCCGGCGACCGCCGACCCCGACGCGCTGAACTACCAGGCGCTGGAGCGATCGCTCTTCACCCTGCGGGCCGCGGAGTTCAAGGCGACCACCAAGTCCTTCGACGACAAGCTCAAGATGACCCAGGCGACGATCGCCAAGGTCCAGAACGACATGTCGCGTGTCGCCGAGCGGGACAAGATCTCCCATCAAGTGGAGGACATGCGCAACACCCTCTACAAAAGCGGAGCCAACAGTCTGCTGAACCTGCTCGAAGCCAACGACAATCGTCTCGAAATCCAGCGGATGTTGGAGAACGACAAGAACACGCTGACCGAGTCGCAGCATCAATTGTCAGCCTTGCAGGCGGATCGGGACGCCTATGTGCAGGGCTGGTTTTCGGCGAGCAGCACCGCGCTCGTCACGGCCGAGAACCAGCGCGACTCGGCGCTCGCGTCGCTGGAGAAGGCCACCAAACATCAGGATCTGGTGCATCTCTCGGCCCCGGAGCCTTCCGTCGTGCTCAAGCTCTCCCCGTTGTCCGCCGGCTCCGTGCTGAAGCAGGGGGATACGCTGATGACGCTGATGCCGGTCGGCGCCCCGCTGGCCGCCAGCATCGACTTCTCGACGAGCGACATCGGGTTCGTCCGGCCGGGCAACCACGTCACCATGAAGTTGGACGCCTTCGATCCCATCGAGCACGGCGTTGCCGAGGGGACACTCGAGTGGATCAGCGAGGATTCCTTCACCACGGACGATGACGGCAAGGCGATCGATCCTTATTACAAGGCAAGGGTGTCCATCGACCGCCTCGAACTCATCAACGTCCCCAAATCCTTTCGGCTGATCCCGGGAATGACGCTGTCGGGCGACATCAACACGGGAACGCGTTCGGCCTTCAAATACGTGATGGGCGGCCTGTTCTCGGGCGTCGGGCAGGCGCTGCGGGAGCCGTAACGGCCTCCCGCACGCTTCAGAACGAAAGCCGGAATCCTACCACGGCCAGCGTCCCGGCGAGGATCGGGCGCAGCACGCGGTCCGGCACATAGGCGGCCACATGGCTGCCGATGACGATGCCGGGAAGGGACCCGACCAGCAGCGAGAGCAGGAGGGGCCAGTCGATCGAGCCCATGAACCAGTGGCCCGCGCCGGCAACGAGCGTCAGCGGTATGGCGTGCGCGATGTCGGAGCCGACGATGCGGACCGTCGGCAGATTGGGGTAGAGAAGCAGCAGCACCGTCACCCCGATGGCGCCGGCGCCGACCGAGGAGATAGAGACGAGGACGCCGAGCGCGGCGCCGAGCGCGTAGGTCAGGGCCCTGATCTGCGGATCCGAAAAGCTCTCCATGCGGCTGGCGAGTCGCGCCAGGAACCAGCGCCGGAACAGAAGGCTGAGGGCGGTGAGAATCAGGGCGATGCCCAAGGACGAGGTGATCACCCCGCTCGTACCGGCCTTGCCGGCCCCGAAGGAATAAAGGGCGGACAGCGTCAGGACCGCGGCTGGAAGGCTGCCGCTGGCGAGGCGCCCCGTAATGCGCCAGTCGACCGTCCCGTTGCGGCCGTGAACCAGCGTGCCGCCGATTTTCGTCAAGCCCGCGTACAAGAGGTCTGTCCCGACCGCCGTCGCCGGGTGGATGCCGAAGATCAGGACGAGGAGCGGTGTCATCAGCGAGCCGCCTCCGACGCCGGTGAAGCCGACCAGGGTGCCGATCACGAATCCGGAGACGGAGTAGAGCGGGTTGATGAGGTGGAGAACGTTCATGTCGGCACCTGAACTCGACGCGTCCGCGGGGGCGAGACCGATCCGGTATCCCGGGCGGACGATCGGCTGCGGCATGGTGGCGATCCTACACGGTCGGGCGCCTCGAACAAGGATCCGGGCCCGCGCGGGAATCGCTTGCTGAACGCGACGGTGCCTCACTCGATGTGCTGCGCTGCGGCCTCGACCCTTGTCGCCCCGAGGTCGCAGAAACGCCCGTCGGCGATGCGCGCGTAGGCGTGGAGTTCCTCGTCGAGCCCGGCTTTGGCGTAGCCGATCCACTCGCGCGGCGGCTCTCCCGGCAGATGGGCGGATCCATAGCCCACGACCATCCCGGCTCGATCCACCATGAAGATTCGCCGCACTGCCCGCTGCCCATCGAGGTCCCAGGCGGAGCCCGAGGTCCGGGTGCCAATTGGGCCGAGTTGAGGATCGGCCTGGGCCGAGATGAAGCCGCCGCACGCTTGCGGCGGCGCGAACGTGCCCTCGGCCGCCAGCGACTGGCCGAGATAGCGGGCGTCCGACGAGGCGAAGACCGACAGGCGCTGGTCGCGTAAGAAGCCCAGGAGCGGGCGGATGTGCTCCGTGGGAAAAGTCTCGTAATCGGCAGCGACGGGGTCATAAAGGCCCGAAAGAATGCTGTCCGAGACACGCCGAAAGGCTGTGGACTGGGTCGCCATGTCGGGCCAGGCGACGGTTTCGGAATAGATCGCGCAGGCGACGAGCGCCAGCATGACGGCCGCGAGGGTGATCCGGAGCATCGCCGGCGCTCGGGGACGTGCCGCGAGCGGCCACCAGAACAGGACCTGGGCGGTCCAGAACAGGAGCGCGGGCGTCGCGTAGCGGCTTTCGACGGCTTGATAGCTGCCTAGTCCGATCCGGCCGTAGGCCGTCGCGCAGGCGGTCGCGACGATGAAAGCGGAAATGCCGAGCAGCACCGCCCGTGGGGCGTTGCGGTCGCGAGACCATGCGAGACGCGCCAGCGCGGCCACGAAAAGCAGCATCCCGATCGTTCCCAGCGTCTGGGTCGGCCGGAGTTCGAGTCCGGCCGGATTGCCCAGGTAGGCGGTGACGAAGCGCAGGTAGGGGAGCGGGTGGGTCAAGGCCTGGGACAGGGGTTGGCTGTCGCCGCCCTTGACATAGCCCCAGAAGAACGAGGTCGCGAGTGCGGCGGCAAAGAGCAGGGTCGCGGCCGTGACGCGCCAAGGCGCACGCAGAACCAGGGCCAAGCCCGTCAGCGTGAAACCCGCCAGCACACCATTCGCCATCGTATAGGCCGAGACGAAGCAGCAAAGGGCGGCCAGCGCGAAACAGAGCCGGACTTGCGGCCGTCCTTGCCCGAGGCGTTCGAGCGCCTGAACGAAGGCCATCGCGGCGAGGGAGGCCGCCGTAAACACGCCGACGAACTGCAACTGGAAGCCTAGGCTGAAATTCTGTTCCTGCCGCAGCGTGAACAGCATCAGGATCACGAAGCCGACGAGCAGGGCCTGCAAGGGGATTCGCGTCTCCAGCCGGCGCAGGAGGTGAACGAAGATCGCGGCGTTCAGCGACTGCAGCAGGATCGTGACCACCAGGGACGAGTAGCCCGACAACCGGAAGGCCAGGAAATCCAGGAAGAAAAAGAGCCTCGGAAACAGCAGCCGGTGCTCGTTGTGCTGACTCGCCAAGCCGGCGAGGCCGTAGGTCCCCCCCCGATAGGCGCGAAAATCCATGACCGTCGCCCACTCGTCCCAGGCCGGCAGGGGGACATGCAGCCTCAACACCGCCGTGATCGTGAACAGCAGTGTCGACAACGCCGTGAGGCCCAGCGCGGCCGCCATCGCGATGAACCAGACCGGCGTGGCTTCCGCCCGATCGGATCGACGCCATCCCACCACTCTGATCTCCGGTATTGATCGAACCGCCCGTCCGGGGGCGATGAATCGAATGCTGTGCAAGGCTCCGCGCGCGGGGCATCGTCGACGGCCAGTTTCGGTTCTGCACGGCTCGCGTCCGATTTGTCCATGCCGAGGGTGGATTGGCAATTCGCGGTGGCGATGTGGCGACCTCCTCCGCGAGGGAGGAGATCGGCCCGCACCCTGCATTGTTTCCGGCACTTCGATGGTCCAAAGGTTCGAGATAGTCCGCCCGCCTCCCGATCCGTCCGCCGTCCGCCCGTCGCTTCGTGGGCCAGCCCGAAGGCATCGATGATTTCCCGCCCCGCCGTCGAGCGGAACTCGCGGCTTGAAGCCGCCTCGGCCGAACGACCCTTTGGCTCCGCGTCCTTCATCTTCGTGGCGGCCGCGACGCTCTTCATCGCCACGGCCGCGGTCCTCTGCCTGTTCCGCCCGTTCGCGCTGCAATATCCCGCATCGGGGCTCGATCCCGCGTGGGCCATGGTGCTGGGGGAAGCGGCGCTCCGCCCGGCCCGCTGGGGCGTCGACCTTACCTTCACCTACGGCCCGGCCTCCGCCCTGGTGACGCGCTACTTCACGGAAAACTATTTCTCGACGACGCTGCCGATGATGGCCGCCTTCGCCGCGGCGCAGGCTCTGTGCCTTGCCTGCCTGATCGCCGACGGAACCGCGGGGCGACGTCATGCGGCCTCACTGGCGCTTCTCTTCGCGGCCGCTTTCGGGGCCGCGATCCTGTCCGGGGCGGCGCTCGATCTCGACGGCTGGTTCCTCGCCTTCGCGTTGACGGTCTTCCTGCTCGACCTGCAACGCCCCCGCCGGGGGAAGGGGCTGGCCGGCATCGCTGTCCTTCTCGGCGTCGCGGCGCTTGCCGTCGGGGCGCTCTGCAAGACCAGCTATGGAATCGCGGCTCTCCTGCTCCTCCTCTTGGCGGACGTGAATGCCCTCACCCTGCGGCGTTTGCCGCTGTTGACGCCGCTCTTCGCGGCCGTGTTTCTCCTGGCCTTTACGGCTTATGGACAGCGGCTCGGCGACCTGCCGGCCTACATCCTGTTGCAGGGCCAGGTTGCGGCCGGCTACGGCGAAGCCCTCTATATCGCCGGGTCGCGGCGCGAGCTTGTCCTCTTCGTCGCTCTCGGCGCGGCCCTGCTCCTGGCCGTGGGTGCCTCGGAGTTCCGTTTTCGCCCCGGAGTCCGGCGCCTCGCGGTGCCTCTCGGCCTGGCGATGCTGTTGCTGATCGCCTTCAAGGCCGGCTTCATCCGCGCGGACACCCATCCGCAGATCGCCTGGGGGGTGCTCGGCTTCGCCGGGCTGTCGCTTGCGGTGTCGCTGTTCCTGCCGCACTCCCGCAGCGCGGCGGCGCTGGTGGGCGGCACGTCGCTGTTCGTGCTCTGGGTCGTGGCGCCCCTGTTCCTGCTGGCCGATACGCAGCAGAACACCGACGTCGCGGGCCTGACCCGCACCTACGGCGAATGGCTCGACACCGCCGGCAACGAAGCCGAAAACCTGAGCCGCTTCGTGGACAAGCCCTCGGAGGTCTTGGCCGCGGCGCGCGCCGGCAAGACCGAGGCGCTGCAACGCATCCGCGATGAACATCCCCTCCCGCGGCTCGAGGGAACGGTGGATATGCTCCCCTCGGATCAGGGAACGCTGATGGCCAGCGGCCTCAGCTACCATCCAAGACCCAGCTTTGCGGAATACTCGAGCTACACGGCCGGCCTGATGGCCGCCAACAAGGCTTTCTATGCGGGAAGCCTTGCGCCCGACTGGGTGTTGTTCGACCTCGGCGGGCTCGATGACCGCTATCCAGCCATGACCGAGGGCGAGATCTGGCCCGAACTCCTGCGGCGGTACGAGCCCGTGCGTCGCGCCGGCATGGCAGTGGCGTTGCACCGGCGCGAGGCTCCTTTGCCGAACGTGCTCGGACCCGCGCAACAGTTCCGGGCCAAGCTTGGCGTGCCCTGCAGGATCCCGGTGGGCGGCCCCCTGTACGCGCGGATCGACGTCCACAAAACGCTCCTCGGACGGCTTGCCGCCGCGGCGTTCAGGCCGCCGGGCCTGACCATGCGGGTGACGCTCGTCACCGGACAGGAGATCAGCTATCGTTTCATCCCGGCCCTCGGGGCGGGTGGGTTCCTGTTGACGCCGATGATCGACGACCCGCGTGAGTTCGCCGACCTCGCATTCGGCCTCACGGGCACGCTCGACAAGGCCGTCACGCAGGTGGTGATCGGCGGCTCCAGGCTGGCGACCTGGTTCTACGATGACGACGTCGGCGTCGCATTGCAGACGGTGGCGCTCAAGGATGT
>CAXSEU010000028.1:0-6251 GCA_964236485.1 uncultured Lichenihabitans sp.
ACCTATGCCAATCATCTCGACCACCGCCGACCTGACCGCCCTCTGCCAGCGCCTCGCCGGCCACCCCTTCGTCACGGTCGACACTGAATTCTTGCGCGAAACAACGTTCTGGCCGCAGCTTTGCGTGCTGCAGCTGGCGTCGGACGAGGAGGCGGCGGTGGTCGACGCCTTGGCGCCCGGGCTCGATCTCGCACCCTTCCTGGACCTGATGGGGAACGGCGATGTCGTGAAGGTCTTTCACGCCGCCCGCCAGGATCTCGAGATCGTCTGGAAGTTGTCCGGCGTGCTGCCGGTACCCCTCTTCGACACCCAGGTGGCCGCCATGGTGTGCGGTTTCGGCGATCAGGTCGCCTACGGCGAACTCGCCCAGGCCATTTGCCGCGTGCCGATCGACAAGTCCTCCCGCTTCACGGACTGGTCGCGGCGGCCCCTGTCGGACGCCCAGGTCGCCTACGCGCTGGCCGATGTCACGCATCTGCGCGACGTTTACAGGCACCTCAAGGCTCAGCTCGAGAGTTCCGGCCGGATCGGCTGGCTGGCGGACGAGATGCGGTCCCTGACCTCACCCACCACCTACGAGCAGCATCCCGAAAACGCCTGGGAACGCTTCCGCTCGAAGGTACGGCGACCTCGGGACCTCGCGGTTCTGATGGAGCTTGCCGCCTGGCGCGAGAGCGAGGCGCAGAGCCGCGACGTCCCGCGCTCCCGTATCCTGAAGGACGATGCCCTGGTCGAGGTCGCGACCTCCGCGCCTCGCGGCCTCGAGGCCCTCGGCGACATGCGGGCGGTGCCGCGGGGCATCGAGAAATCCCGCGCCGGGGCGGACATCGTCGCGGCCGTCGAACGCGGGCTTGCCCGCGACCCCAAAACCCTGCCGAAGATCGATCGGGACCGGCGCAACGGGGGCGGAGGCGCAACGGTCGAGCTCCTGAAAGTGCTCCTGCGCCTCGTCGCGGAAGCGCAAGGGGTCGCTCCGAAACTGATCGCGACCGTCGACGACCTCGAGGCCATCGCGGCCGACGATGCGGCGGAGGTCGCGGCCCTCGGCGGATGGCGGCGCAGCCTCTTCGGCGCGAAGGCCCTCGATCTGAAGCATGGCAACCTCGCATTGACCCTGGAGGGGGGCAAGGTGATCGCCATCGAATGGCACGACGGAACGCCCGCCGCACCCTGAAGGCGGTCAGTCGCCGGTTGCAGACGGAGCCGCGATTCTGATCTCGGCTTCGCGGCCGATCAGCTTGGCGAGCTGTTTCAGCCGGTTCATCACCCGCTCCGTCGCCAGGTCCGCGAGCGCCGGCGGTAGCGTCAGGACGAGTCGGGTCCTGACGCAGCGCAGGCTGGTGCGCGGCAGCACGCCCGCCATGGCTGCCGACACCAGATAGGCGACCCGCATGGACGCGCCGAGGATCCGGGCGCGGTCGAGCAGACGCGCCGAAACCAGGCCGCGAAGCTGCGGGTTGACGTCCTGATCGACGCTGATATGCCGGTAAGTGACCGCCAGGGCCAGGTAGCCTCGTCCGGGATGGTCGACCCCGACGAAAGTACCGTTCGCGATCATGTTCAACGCCTGGTCGCTGCGATAATCTGGATGCGCCCGCCAGGCGGTGTCGGCGAGCAGGCAGGCGGCCCGGCGCAGACGCCTGTCCTCGCTCGATTCCTCGAGCTGCGCGGACTTCATGAAGGCGTCCGTCCAAAGCCCGAGGTCGACCCCGTGCCCTGGGCTGCGGGATCTGAGATCGTTCAACTGTCGCGCCGCGGCCAGCAGCGGGTCCTCGGCCCGCTGGGCGGCATCGAGGCGCTCGAACAGGAGTCCCTCCCGCACGCCCTGTGCCGAGATGACGATCTCCTTCGGCTTGCCCTGGCGGATGACCTCGTCCAGCACCACGGCCCCGAAGGACAGGAGCGGACGCCGCGCGGAGTTGACGGCGGCGATCGAACTCAAGGCCTCCGCGCCGACGCGTTCGACCAGTGCCGCGAAAGCCCCGGCTTCGGCGGCCGGGATGACGTAGCCATGCATGACGTTGAGGGGGAAGTTGCGCTGCGCCATGTGAAGCTTGGCCAGCGCCCTCCAGGTTCCGCCGACCGCGTAGAAGCTCCGGCCGTTCAGGGCCTTCACGGGCATGGCCTTCGAAATGTACTCGCGGGCGATCTTCTGGGCTCGCTTGGTCGAGTCCTTGGACATGTCGGCGAGCGCCAGGCCGCCGAGCGGCAGCGACACGCCTTTGCCCAGCTTCATGTGTTTGACGTCGATCAGTTCGACGGAGCCGCCGCCCATGTCGCCGACGATGCCGTCCGCTTTGTTGAACGACGAGGCCACCCCGAGGGCCGACAACTCGGCTTCCCGCGTCCCTCCGATGAGCTGGATGTCGGCCCCGATCGCGGCCGAAGCTTCGGCCAGGAACGCCGCGCCATTCAGGGCATCGCGCGTGGCGGCCGTCGCCAGGACGTTGACGTCGGGGATATTCATGTTGTGGCACAAGATGCGGAAACAGCGCAGCGCCGCCAGCGCGCGCTCCATCGCCTCGGGGGCGAGCAGCTTCGTGGTCGCGACACCTTTGCCGAGCCCGCAAAGCACCTTTTCGTTGAACATGGGCGTCAAGGCACGCGACAGCGACTCGTAAGCGACGAGGCGCACCGAATTCGAGCCGATATCCACGATGGCCACCGGCGCAGCCGACACGGACGTCGGCGCCACCGACCCCGCTCCGGACTCAGCGCGACTTGAGTCGGGCGAGAAGGACTTTGGGACTGGAGTCCTTGAGTGATTTGCCACGTCCTGAAAGACTCGGGTTCGTCATGAAATACTTGTGCGCGTTGAAAGGTTCATGGTCTTCGGGCGCCACGATCCTCTCGCTGCTGCCGTCCGGCAATACCCGATAGCTCTGCTGATTGTCGATGAGATTGGCGATCATGATCTGGTTCAGCACCTGGTCATGCACAGTGGAATTCGAGATCGGCAGCATGGCCTCGACGCGGCGCTCGAGGTTTCGGCTCATCAGGTCGGCCGAGGAGATGTAGACACGCGCCTTGGGATGCGGCAGGCCATATCCGCCTCCGAAGGCGAAGATGCGCGCATGTTCAAGGAATCGCCCGATGATCGATTTCACCCGGATGTTATCCGATAAACCCGGTACGCCGGGTCTAAGGCAGCAGATGCCGCGTATGATGAGGTCCACCGGCACACCGGCCTCGCTGGCCCGATAGAAGGCATCGATGATGTCGGCGTCCACGAGGGCGTTGCACTTCGCCCAGATGCCGGAGGGCTTGCCGGCCTTGGCGAAGGCGATCTCCTCATCGATGTGCTGCAGCAGCCGGGTCTTGATGGTCATGGGCGAGACGGACATCCGCTCAAGCCCCGCGGGTTCGGCATAGCCGGTAATGAAGTTGAAGATCCGGGCCACGTCGCGGGCGATGGCCGGATCGGCCGTAAAGAACGAGATGTCGGTGTAAATGCGGGCCGTGACCGGATGGTAGTTGCCGGTTCCGACGTGACAGTAGGTGACGAGGTTGCCGCCCTCGCGCCGGACCACCATCGACAGCTTGGCATGGGTTTTCAGCTCGATGAAGCCGAAGACCACCTGCACGCCGGCGCGTTCGAGGTCCCGCGCCCAGCGGATATTGGCCTCCTCGTCGAACCGCGCCTTGAGTTCCACCAGCGCCGTCACGGACTTTCCCGCCTCGGCGGCCTCGACCAAAGCCAAGACGATCGGGCTGTCCTTCGAGGTCCGGTAAAGGGTTTGCTTGATGGCGACGACGTTCGGGTCGTGTGCCGCCTGCGTGATGAACTGCACCACGACGTCGAAAGACTCGTACGGGTGGTGGACGACGAGATCCTTCTGACGGATAGCGGCGAAGCAGTCGCCGCCATTGTCGCGCACCCGCTCGGGAAAACGTGCGTTGTAGGGTCTGAACTTGAGATCCGGCCGATCCACCCCGACAAGTTCCGAAAGGTCGTTCAGGGCCAGCATGCCGTCGATGAGGAAGCCCTGGTCTATGGCGATCCCGAGCTCGTCCGCGATCATGAGGCGGAGTGCTTCAGGCATCTGGGCGCCGACTTCCAGCCGGATCACCGAGCCCCGCCGCCGGCGCTTCAGCGCGCTCTCGAAGAACAGAACGAGGTCTTCCGCCTCCTCCTCGACTTCGAGGTCGCTGTCCCGGATGACGCGGAAAAGCCCCTGCCCCTTGACTTCGTAGCCGGGGAAGAGCCTCCCGATGAACAGACCGATCAGCGTTTCGACCGCGACGAATCGGTAAGACCCCGGCGAAAGCGCCTCCGGCAAGCGGACGAAACGCTCGGTCCGGCTCGGAATGCGGATCAGCGCATGGAGCATGCGGCCGTCATGCGCGCGCTTCAGCTCGAGCGCCAGCGTGAAGCCGAGGTTGGGGATGAATGGAAAAGGGTGAGCGGGATCGACCGCAAGGGGCGTCAGGATCGGGAAGATATGCTGCAGGAAGTGGTCCTGAAGCCAATCGCGTTCGCTCTTGGCGAGATCGTCCGCCTCCGCGATGACGATCCTGGCCCGGGCAAGATCGATGCGAAGTTCGGTCCAGCGAAGTTGCTGCGCCGCGACGAGGTTCTTCGCGCGGTCCTGGACCTCGATCATCTGCTCGACCGGCGACAGCCCATCCTGCGACGGGGTGGTGACGCCGGAGCGGACCTGACCGTAGAGGCCGGCCACCCGTACCATGAAGAACTCGTCGAGGTTGTTGGCCGAAATGGACAGGAAGCGCAGTTGTTCGAGCAGCGGATGGTTTCGGTTGGAGGCTTCCTCGAGCACCCGGCGGTTGAACTGCAGCCACGACGATTCACGGTTGATGAAACGCCGCGGGTCATCGAACAAGGGCGAGCGTAAATCGACGTGCGAGATCGGCTGCGTCTTCGGCGAGGTCTCGACGGCCACGTTCATCGCAATCTCCCGCGGATCCCCCATTCGAGTGCTCCGCTCGCCGGGTCTGGCATCAAGTGGCCGCCCGCCGACCGGTCGGGACGATCGATGATCGAAGTGTCATCAGCATGACGTTGCGCTATTCGTCGTCGAGTGCCAGCGTTTTCATGATCTCCCCGGCCATGACCCGGGTAATGCGCCGTCCCCGGCTGAGCCCCGCGGCATCGAGGGCCTGGACGACGGTTCTGGCGGCCTCGAGCGACCGGTCGATCCGCAGCGTGAGATAGTCGATCAGCGAGGTCTCGATCCGGATCTGCCGATCGTCGAAGAGCTTGACAAGCACCGAGCGGACAAGCGCCTCATCGGGTGGATGGAGGCTGAGCAGGGGGGAGAGGCGCAGCCGCGACAACAGGTCGGGCGTCGCGATCCGCCACTGGTCGGGAGGCAGACGCGCCGAGATCAACAAGGACGTGCCGGTTTGCCGAACGAGATTGAGCAGGTGGAACAGCGGCGCTTCGGGCAGGACCAAGTCGTCGGCGCCGTCGAGGACGCCCGGCACCGACGCAAGCGCGCCAAGATCGAGCGCCATGTCGGCGGGCCGGAGCCAGCGGGCCTGCGCCCTTTCGGCCCAGACGTGGCAAAGATGCGTCTTGCCGGAGCCAGGCGGGCCGACGAGCAGCGTGACGGCGTCCGGCCACTCCGGCCATCGTTCCACCCCATCCAACGCCGCCCGGTTGGACGACGAGACGAGAAAGTCCTCGCGTCCCAAGCGCGGCGGCAGCGGCAGTTCGAAAGGGAGCTGCGTCAATCGAACCTGATCCCGAACGCTCCGCCCGAGGCGGCCGGGGGTTCGTCGATGTCCCCCGTATAAAGCGGGCTTCGCAAGTATTTACGCAAGGCGAAGCGGGACAGGACGCCCGCCGCGGCCGCCAGCGGCACCGCCACGAGGAGACCGGTGAAGCCGAAGACCGCGCTGCACGCCACGAGCGCGAACATCAGCCAGACCGGGTGGAGACCAATGGAGGCGCCGACGAGGTTAGGCGACAGCACGTTGCCTTCGAGGAACTGGCCCGCGACCACGACGCCGACCGTTTCCGCCAGCAGACGCCAATCGGGAAACCCCTGCACCAGCGCGACCGCCACCGCGAGCACCAGCGCCGTGAGGGAGCCGACGTAGGGCACGAAGCTCAACAGCCCGCCCGAAATGCCGATGAGGAAGCCGAAGTTGAGGCCGATGGCGGTCAGACCGATCGAATACCATAGTCCGAGGAACAGGCTGACCAGGGATTGTCCCCTGACGAATCCCGCCAGGGCCGCATCGATGTCGCGGGCGATCGACCGCACGTCGTCGCGCTGCTGCAAGGG
>CAXSEU010000028.1:6261-14934 GCA_964236485.1 uncultured Lichenihabitans sp.
GGGGATCCAGCCGTCGATCGCGGCGATCATCCGCTTCCAGTCGAGCAGCAGGTAGAAGGCCACGACGGGCGTGACCACGAGAAGCGAGAAGAGGCCGAACAGCGCGCGGCTTCCCGACCAGATTTGATTGAGAAATCCCAGCAGGTACGACGAGGCTTGGCCGGCCACCGAGCCGATGGAGTTCTGCACCTCCGCCGGCGTCAAGCCGCAGCTGAACCCCAGCGTCTTCAAAGTCTCGCCACCGTAGCGCTGGACGAGTTTGCCGCCCTGCTCCACGGCCAAGGATTGCAGCCGTGCCGCGATAGAGGGGAGATTGAGCAGGAACCCGGTGAACTGGCGCGCCAGGATCGGCACGAAGACGATCATCAGCACCAGGATGACGACGACGAACAAAGCCAGGATGACCGACGTCGCGCCGAAGCGGTTGAGCCCGAGCCGTTCGAGCTTGTCCGCGAGGGGATTGAGCAGATAGCTGATCGTCATGCCGGCCACGAAGGGCAGCAGGACGCCCGACAGGGCATAAAGAGCGTAGATGAGCGCGGCACAGAGAAGGACCCAAACGACGATCTGGCGTTGCAGGCTCATGTCCGAAGATGCCTCGACGCCGCAAACGCGGCAGCCGACGATGCTTCCATGCCGGACCTCCTCGCTCCGCGCCCGCTCAATCGGTCACGTGTTCCAGCCATTGCCTCAGATAAGCGGCGGCCGAAGTCAGCGTCAATGCCGCCACGACGACGAGCGCTGCCTGGAACCAGAGCCCGAAGGAAACCTCGAAAGCCTTGCCGCCGAGGACCGCTGCCGCGAAGGCGATCTGGGCCGTCGTGTTGAGCTTCGAGATCAGCAGCGGCCGGATCTCGAGCGGATTGTCGAGAAGCCGACTGATGATGACCCCACCGACGATCATCACGTCGCGCGAGACGACGAGGATCGCCAGCGTCTTGGGAACCACGTCGGCGAGCGCCAGGGCGACGTAGATCGAGACGAGCAGGACCTTGTCGGCCACGGGATCCAGATAGGCCCCGAGTTCCGTGCGCAGGTCGAACCGCTTCGCCACGAAGCCGTCGACGCCGTCCGAAACCCCGGCGAGCACAAAGGCCAGAAAAGCGAGGGTCCAGCGGCCGTCCGCGATGGCCGAGATGACCACCGGCACGAGAAGGAGGCGTGCCAGCGTGATGAGGTTGGGGAGACTGGAGAAGGGGAAATAGCTCATCTGAATGCCGGAGCGCCGGCCGCCGGAGTGCCGGCCGAGACCTTGTCGTTCTGCCGTTTAGCCATGCCGGTTCACCATCGACGGGGCGGCTCCTCCGCGGTCGACTCCCGGCCTGTTTCCCGAATAAGACAGAAGGACAGCCCTATGCGAGAGCAAGCCGTCCCATGACCACCCCCGGAAACGCAATGACCTATTCGGACGCCGGAGTCGACATCGATGCCGGCCATGAGACCGTCGACCTCATCAAGGATCAGGTCCGCTCCACGCGTCGCCCGGGCTCGGACGCCGAGATCGGCGGCTTCGGTGGCCTGTTCGATCTCAAGGCTGCCGGCTTCAAGGACCCAATCCTGGTGGCCGCGACCGATGGGGTCGGAACCAAGGTGAAGATCGCCTTCGAAAGCGGGCTCAACCGATCGATCGGCATCGACCTCGTGGCCATGTGCGTCAACGATCTCGTCGTCCAGGGCGCCGAGCCTTTGTTCTTTCTCGACTATTACGCGACCGGCAAGCTCGACCCCAGGGTGGCGGCAAGCGTCGTCGGCGGCATCGCGGAAGGCTGGCGGCATGCGGGATGCGCGCTGGTCGGGGGGGAGACGGCGGAGATGCCGGGCGTCTACGCGGGCAGGGCCTACGACCTTGCGGGCTTTGCCGTCGGTGCCGCCGAACGGGGAGAGATCCTGCCGCGTGGCGTCTCTGCTGGCGACCGGATCTTCGGCCTGCCTTCCTCCGGGCTTCATTCGAACGGCTTTTCGCTGGTCCGCAAGATCGCCGAAGGGGCCGGGCTCGGATGGCGCGACCCGGCGCCTTTCGATCCGCATCGGTCTCTGGCCGCCGCGCTGCTGGTGCCTACCCGCATCTATGTCAAGCCCGTCCTTCGGGCCTTGCGCCGGACGCAAGGCATCAGGGCGCTGGCGCATATCACCGGGGGAGGTTTCATCGACAATCTTCCCCGCGCGCTCCCGGAGGATCTTGGCTGCCGTCTCGACCTCGGCCTGGTTGAGGTGCAGCCGGTGTTCAAATGGCTCGCGCGCACGGGCGGCATCTCGGCTCACGAGATGGCGCGGACCTTCAATTGCGGGATCGGCATGGCGGTCTTCGTGGCTCCCGAAGCGCTGGATGAGGTGCTGATGGCCTTCGAAGGCTTCGGCGAGACGCTGGTGCCGCTGGGCGAAGTCCAGCCGGTCGAAAGCGCCGGCCGGGTCCACATCGCGCAGGGTCTCGCGCTTTGACGAGGCCCAAGGCCAGAACCGCCATCTTGGTTTCAGGGCGCGGCTCCAACATGCGGGCGCTGGCCACGGCCGCGACGGCGGCGGATTTCCCGGCCGACATCGCCGTGGTGCTGTCGAACGACCCTCAGGCGCCAGGGCTTCGCTGGGCGGAAGCCGCAGGCCTCGGCGCTCTGGCGATCAGCCATCGGGGTTTTCCGACGCGCGAGGCCTTCGATGCCGCCGTCGACCATGAGCTTCGAGAGAGGCGCATCGACCTCCTGTGCCTCGCAGGCTTCATGCGCCTCTTGAGCGACTGGTTCGTGAACCGCTGGGCCGGACGGATGATCAACGTCCACCCGTCGCTGCTACCCTCATTCCGCGGACTGGACACCCACGCGCGCGCGCTCGCGGCCGGCGTGAAAATCCATGGCTGCACGGTGCATTATGTCGTGCCGGAGGTCGATGCCGGTCCGATCATCGCCCAGGCGGCCGTCCCGGTCCTCGACCATGACACGCCCGACACGCTCGCGGCGCGCGTTCTCATAGAGGAGCATCGCATCTACCCGCGCGCCTTGGAACTCGTTGCGTCGGGCAAGGTGCGGCTGGTCGGGAGTCGGGTCTTGGGAGCTGGCTTCTCCTCCCTATCGCCAACCTGACGGCGGGATCAGCCGACGATCTCGTTCTTCGAGAAGAATTGCGCGATTTCCTGGGCGGCGGTGTCGGCGGCGTCGGAGCCATGCGCGGAATTCTCGCCCATCGACAGCGCGAACTCCTTGCGGATCGTGCCGACGTCGGCCTTCTCGGGGTTGGTGGCCCCCATGACCTCACGATACTTGGCAATGGCGTTGTCGCCCTCGAGAACCTGCACCACGACGGGCGCGCTCGTCATCATCTCGACGAGTTCACCGAAGAAGGGCCGCTCCTTGTGCACCCCATAGAACATCTCGGCCTGAGCGCGGCTCATCAGGATGCGCTTCTGCGCCACGATCCTGAGACCGGCCGCCTCGATCTTGGCGTTGACGGCGCCGGTCAGGTTGCGGCGCGTCACGTCCGGCTTGAGGATCGAAAAAGTATGCTCGAGGGCCATGAAGCGCTTGCCTTGCTGGGTCGATGAGGAGGACGAGGGATGCGCGGCTTATAGCGGTGGGGTTTTGACCCGGCAAGGCGCCGGCTCGGCGGCGCTGCTCCGCTTTTGTTGCATTGCACTTGCCTCTCGGGCCGCGCCGCGCCAGAAGAGCGCATGCTCCATATCAACGACCTCACCTTCCGGCTCGGGCCGAGGATGCTCTTCGACAAGGCCGGGGCCGCCATCCCGACCGGAGCGCGGACGGGCTTCGTCGGTCGCAACGGCACCGGCAAGACGACACTGTTCAAGATGATCTCCGGGGAGCTGCCGCCCGAGTCCGGGACGCTGTCGATCCCCAAGAACATGCGCCTCGGCCAGGTGGAGCAAGAGGCACCCGGCGGCCCGACCACCCTGATCGATTTCGTCCTCGATGCCGACCGCGAGCGCGCCAGCCTGCTGGCGGAGGCCGAGACGGCCACAGACCCGGCCCGTATCGCGGAAGTCCACATCCGCCTCGTGGACATCGAGGCCCACGCGGCACCCTCCCGCGCCGCCACCATCCTCACGGGTCTCGGTTTCGACGAGGCAGCGCAGAACCGGGCGCTGTCGGAGTTTTCCGGCGGCTGGCGCATGCGCGTCGCGCTCGCGGCGGTGCTTTTCACCAAGCCGGACCTGCTGCTGCTCGACGAGCCGACGAACTACCTCGATCTCGAAGGTACGCTGTGGCTGATGGATTATTTGGCCGTCTACCCGGCGACGGTGCTGATCATCAGCCACGACCGGGATCTCCTGGATGCCGTGTGCGATCACATCCTCCACCTCGACCAGGCCAAGCTGACGATCTGGCGCGGCAACTACGAGAGCTTCGAGCGCCAGCGGCGCGAACAGCAGCTTATCCAGCAAAAGCACATCAAGAAGCAGGAAGAGCAGCGCAAGCACCTGCAAAGCTTCGTCGACCGCTTCCGTGCGAGCGCCACCAAGGCCCGTCAGGCGCAGTCCCGCATCAAGATGCTGGCCCGGATGCAACCCCTGTCCGCCATCGTGGACAGCGAGGTGCTGCCGTTCCACCTCCCCTCCCCGGCCCGGCCGCTCAGTCCGCCGATCATCGCCATGGACGGCGCCAGCGTCGGCTACGGGGATCGCACCGTGCTCTCGCGACTGAGCCTCAACATCTCCAACGACGACCGGATCGGCCTTCTTGGGTCGAACGGCAACGGCAAGTCGACCTTCGCCAAGCTGGTCGCCGCCCGCATGGAGATCGGAGGCGGCGCCATGCGCCGATCTTCCAAGCTGAAGGTGGGTTTCTTCGCCCAGCATCAGGTGGAGGAACTCGGCGAGGGTCAGACCCCTTATGCCTTCGTGGCCGAGCGCATGCGGGACGCACCCGAGTCGAAGATCCGTGGCCGCTGCGCGCAGCTCGGTTTTCCGGCCCAGAAGGCCGATACACCGACCGCGCTCCTGTCGGGCGGCGAGAAGGCCCGGCTGATGATGGGCCTCGCGGCGTTCGAAAGCCCGCACCTGCTGATCCTCGACGAGCCGACCAACCATCTCGACATCGACAGCCGCGCGGCCCTGGTCGACGCCATCAACGACTACGAAGGAGCCATCATCCTCATATCGCATGACCGCTACCTGATCGATGCCTGCGCGGACCGCCTCTGGCTGGTGGACGGTGGCACGGTCAAGCCCTTTGATGGCGACATGGACGACTACAAGTCCCTCGTGCTGAGCCGGACCGGTGGCAGCACCGCGGGCAAGCGTGGCCCGAAGCCGGAGCCGGCCGCCAAAGCGCCGCCCGAGCGCCTTTCCCCTGGCAAGGCGGCAAACCAGACCAAGAAGCAGGTCGGAATGCTCGACGAGAAGATTGGCAAGCTCACCGGTCTGATCGCCCGGGTCGACGCCGCTCTCGTCGACCCCAACGCCTATTCCCGCGACGCCGGGAAAGCCAAGCTGCTGGCGCAACAACGAGCCGAACTGCAAAGGGCGCTGGCCACGGCGGAAGACGAGTGGCTCGCGCTCACCTCCAAGCTCGAGTCGGTCGCCGGCTGATCCTCTTCGTGGGCATGCGCTGAAGCAGCCGGCTGTCGGGCAACGATCCTGCCGAGCGCGACGTTGCCTGCCAGCTCCAGACACAGCGAGGTCGACCATGGGTCCGAAATCCCGAACCGCGCTCATGGATCCGGTAGAACTCGCCAAACAATCCGGAGGCCGGTCCTTCGGCATCCCTCTCGACACGGAGCCCATGGAAGCCAGAACGGCCGACGCCCTGCCGGATGACGGCGGGCCCTGGCAGTACGAGCCCAAGTGGGATGGCTTCCGCTGCCTCGCCTTCAGGAGCGATGATGCCGTGGAATTGAGGGCGAAGTCCGGCAAGCCGCTCAGCCGGTATTTTCCTGAGGTCGCGTCGTTGCTGCGGAGCCTTGCGGCCGACCGCTTCGTCCTTGACGGAGAACTGGTCATCGAGCTGAACGGATCGCTCTCATTCGACGCCCTGCAGATGCGCCTGCATCCGGCCGAAAGCCGGATCCGCAAGCTCAGCATCGAGACCCCGGCGCGCCTGGTCCTCTTCGACATGCTCGTTGCGCCGGATGGCGCCCGCCTGATCGATCAACCGCTGACACGCCGCAGGCAGGCTCTCGAAGCCTTTGCGGAGGGTGTCGCCGTGGCAGACCGGTTGGTGCTCTCCCCCTGTAGCCGCGAGCGCGAGCAAGCCCGCGTCTGGCTTGGACAGGCCGGACATGGATCCACGGACGGCGTCATCGCCAAGCGCCTGGAAGGCCCATACGAGGCAGGCGAGCGCGCGATGGTGAAGGTGAAGCGCCTGCGCACCGCCGACTGTGTGGTGGGTGGTTTTCGATACGAAACCAAGAGCCGGGACGTGGGTTCGCTCCTCCTCGGCCTCTACGACCGCGATGGCAAACTCGATCACGTCGGCTTCACCTCGGCAATCGCCGACGAGGACCGCGCCGACATGACGAGGACGCTGGAGCGCTTGCGGGAAGCACCGGGCTTCACCGGCAAGGCCCCCGGCGGCCCGAGCCGCTGGAGCACCGAGCGGAGCGGCGATTGGGAGCCCGTGAAGCCCGAGCTCGTGGTCGAGGTGCGCTTCGATCACGTGACGGGAGCCCGCTTCCGGCATGGGACCAAGCTCGTCCGCTGGCGCCCCGACAAGGCGCCCCGCCAGTGCACCTTCGATCAACTCCGGTGAGTTCCCCGAGCGATGCCGCGCCGCGCCGCGAGACGTGGGCGGATGTTCGGCTTGTCGCCCATGAAGGACGCCACGGCGGTGAGGCGTTGGGCGGACGCGGCGGCGTAACCCAGCGGGCCGTCCCCATCGTCCTAGACCTTCATGCGCCGAGGTCTCGCAGGATGGCGGGCACCTCGGCGGAAAGTTCACGCGCCAGGAAGCCCAGCGGGCCGCACGACCGCGCCAGCCGGCTGCCTGCCTCGCCGTGCAGGTAGACGCCCCAGAGCACCGCCGCCTCCGGCGGCGTCCCTCGCGCCAGAAGACCCACGATGATGCCACCGAGGATGTCACCGGAGCCCGAGGTCGCCAGACCAACCCTCGTAGCACCACTCCTCCCCTCCCGGTCCGACGATGTGGGTCTTGGCTCCCTTCATGACGACGACCGCTCCCAGCAACCGCGCTGCGGTTCGTGCGGCATCGAGCGGATCGGCTTCGACCTGCTCCCGCTTGCGCTCCAGAAGCTGGGCCATCTCGCCGGCATGGGGCGTGATCACGACGTGGCCTTGGCAGGCCCTGACAGCGTCGGCATGCTGGCGAAGATCGCAGACGGCAGCTGCATCGAGAACCAGCGCGCCGGAAGTGAACGCGGCGACCAGGGCAAGCGTGAGAAGGGTCGTCGGCTCGTGTTCCACCATCCCGGGGCCGATCAGGATGGCATCGCACTTCTTCATCATGGGCAGCAACCGCTCCGTCGCGGCGCGGTGATCCAAGCCACCATCCGCCGACTCGGCCAAGCCCACAACCATGGCCTCGGGCACCGCGAGCCCAAGATGCAACGCGATGGTCCGAGCCGTGGCGATCTGCAGCTTTCCGGCGCCGGCCCGCAAAGCCGATGTGCCGGCCAGCAGCGCCGCTCCGGGAACTTCGGGCGAACCCGCCACCACGAGGGCACAGCCGCGATGGTCCTTGCTGCCCTCCTTCGGCTCTGGAAGGGGCATGGTTCGCAGAAGTTGCGACGTTACTCCCTGGATGGTGGTCATCGCGCGGCAACATTCGCGTCGGGTGTGGACGTCACGCGAGTTCCCTCCTGTTCGACCGGGCTTACGAAGTTGTAGCGTTCCAGGATCAGCTTGCCGCTTCGGCCTTGATTGGGATCGAATGCATATTCCGTGATGGCACAATTGGCGACGTCACCCTCCGCGTCGATGGCAAGGATCTGTTGCTCGGTCAGATTTTCAAGAAGGTACCTCAGGCAGAGCACCACCACCTGGTGTCCGACGATGAGCACCCGCTGGCCGCCGTAATGAAGCGAGATGGTGTTGAGCGCGCTTCGCAGCCGCAGGATGACGTCGCACCAACTCTCGCCCCCGGGCGGCCGGTGATAGAACTTGCCCAGTACGCGCCGAAACTCGGCCTGATCGGGATAGAGTTGCTTGACGCCCGCGCTGGTCAGGCGGTCGAGGACCCCGAATTCCTTCTCGCGCAACCGTTCGTCGACCACGAACTCCGGTGTGCCGTCGGCCAGTCCCCCCGCGGCCTGGACAAGGGACGCGGTCTGCCGCGCCCGCTCGTAGGGCGACGTAAGGACGAGATGCGGCCGTCCCTCGGCTGGCTGCGCGGCAAACCAGCGTCCCACCGCCTCGGCTTGACGCCTTCCGAGCGGGCTAAGGGGGACGTCGACGTCCCTTTCGGCGATGTCGATATGCGTGGCACCATCCGCCATCGCGGCGTCCCGCGCCACGTTGCCGGCGCTTTCCCCGTGCCGGAGGATCCAGATTCGATCAGGCAAGCGTTGCTGCATTCGGCACCTGTGAGACACCAGGCGGCAACGTTCAGCGTCATCAAGAGTTCAGCCGGGAGCTCCGCCGGCAAAGGTTCCGCCATGCAGGGGGCGAGGCCGCACATCGCCCCTCGTTCCGAGGGGAATGGCGCGCCCAAGGGGAATCGAACCCCTGTTTTCGCCGTGAAAGGGCGACGTCCTAGACCGCTAGACGATGGGCGC
>CAXSEU010000029.1:0-14539 GCA_964236485.1 uncultured Lichenihabitans sp.
TCGACATCCCTCTCGCACTGGCCCGGGAACTCGCCATGATGCGGGGCGGCCTGTCCGGAGCGCGCTGGATCGACGTGGAGAACTACCACCTCACGCTGCGCTTCATCGGCGATATCGACGACGTTGCGGCCGACGCGGTGGATGAGATCCTCGGGCAAATCCGCCGCAAACCCTTCACGGTCACGCTCGAGGGGCTCAACTGCTTCGGCGGCGACAAGCCCCGCGCCATCGTGGCCATGGCTCAGCCGTCCCCGCCGCTGATGGAGCTTCAGGCCGAGCAGGAGCGGCTGCTGCGACGGATCGGCATCCCGCCCGAGCCGCGCCGCTTCACCCCGCACATCACCCTGGCGCGGCTGCGCCAGGCACCGGCGCGATCGGTGGCCGACTATCTCGGGACGCGAGGTTTCCTCACTCGCCGGTTCGAGGCCGACCGCTTCGTGCTCTTCTCCGCCCGCGATTCCATCGGAGGGGGTCCTTACGTGATCGAGGCGGCCTACCCGCTCGGATAGGCCGCCTCGGACCGAGGTTTTGCTGCAGACGCGTCTATTCGAAGTGATAGGCGGCGCCGACGCGGAAGAGGTTGCCGCTGTAATCCTGCTTGCAGGTGGCACAACCGTTCAGGCTGACGAGCTTGTTGTTGAAGCTCGAAACGTAGAGGTACTCCCCACGCAGGGAGACGCGCTCGGTGATCCGGTAGTCGAGACCGCCGCCGACCGTGAAGGCCTCGCTATTGACCCGACCGCGCTGCGATCCGGTCGCCTCGTCGATCTGCTCGGAGCGTCCGAAGACGACGCCGGCCGCCGCGAAAGGCAGGAAGTTGCCGAAGGCGTAGCCGGCCCTGCCCCGCAGATCGGCCTGGACGTAGTTGCGGAAGTGCGTTGGCCCGGTGGGCTCTGCGCCACGCCCGGAGATGTCGGTGTAGCTGGTCGAGCCTTCGAAGCCGAGCATGACCCGATTGTAGACCATGAAATTGGTGCCGGCATAAAGGCCGCCGAGCGCCCCGCTGGCGTCGAACTTGGTCGTCCCGGAGGCTCCGCCTTTGGTGCGCGGGGTCAGCGTCCCGCCGCCGCCGAACACGCCCCCGTAAGCTCCCGACCAGTTCACGTCGCCCGCCTTGTCGATGTAGGGCCGGGGCGGATTGTCGCCGAAGCGGGAGATCAGCGCCGCGCGAATGATGTTGCTGTCGGACTTCGTTCGGTAAGTCTGTCCGTTGAACGCATAGGTCGAGGTCGGCAGTTCGTCATGAAGGTATTCGAGCCGGACGATCAGCGGGCCCAGGAACCCGTTGATGAAGGAATTGTTGAACGGCAGGAATCGCGAGGGGTTGACCTTGATGTCGACGCCGGCGCCGACCGTGTAGCCGACGCTTTGCTTGTCCCGTCCGAAGTAGTTGATCGGGGCGATTTGCGACTGATAGGTTTCGTTGATGACGGCGCCGCCCGATACGAAGGGCATGAACCAGCCGAACTCGTAGCCGAGGCGGCCACGGAGCCGGATGTCGTAGAGCGAATCCAGCGCCGTCGGTGCGACGCCCACGCCGCCGCCACTGGATTTCCGGATGACGTTGAGGTCGATGCCGCCTTCGGCCCCGAAGACGAAATGGCCGGTCTGGAAGTTGTAGCCGATGAGGCCGCCGCCGGTCTGGCCCGACGCCGAGACGTTGCGTGAGCCGGTCTGCCGCGTGTTGAAGGTGGTGAAGCCGTAGCCGTAGGTGGTCCCGGCGTAGATCCCACCCCAGTTGCTGGCGAGGACGGGCGCAACGAATGTCGGCGGAGCGACCCTGGCTGGCAGGTCCGCGGCGCGAACCATCGCGGTGCAGGAGAGAAGCCCCAGCGCAGCCGCCAGACTGCCGATCTTCGTTGCTTTGCTCATTACGCCTGCTCGATGTCTCGGATAGGATATGTCGACGATCGACGTTACATGCGGCGACCCCTCCCTGAAAGCCCGTCGCTACCCTGCGGCGCAACAACCGACGACCTGTGGCATTTAGGGATCAACTCGGCGGTGCCGGGCGAACTCGTCCTGGCGCGATGCCGGGGCTGCCGCGGTTCATCGGAGCCGCACCGAAACACTGTCGCCGCTTCCCGAGGCATCGCTCACCGAGACCCTGACGAAGCCCAGGCCGTCAGGCGTCCAACCGGCTTGGCGACGCAAGGACGCGGGTCCCGCCGGCACGCCGTCGACGAACCAGGTGAAGGGCGGCGAGCCGCCCTCGACCTTCAGGGCCAGCAAGGATGGCTGGCCGCCGAGGTCCACCGTCGAACCATCCGGCGGATAGGAGATTCGAATCGCGGCGCTCCCCGCCCGCGCACCGGCGAGACGCCGCAGCGGGGATGGCGGATCCTCCCGGGCCTGGAGTTCCGCTCCGGGGGGCGGCAAGGGCGCATCGAGCGATCCGCCGAGCCTCGCGAAGGCGTCGAACAGGATGGGCGCCGCGGCTTGGCGCCCGACCAGTCCCGGCACGGCGGCATTATCGGGCCGGCCCAGCCACGCCGCGATCGTCGCGCGCTTGGTGTAGCCGACCGCCCAGGCGTCGCGATAGCCGTAGGAGGTGCCGGTCTTGAACGCGATTCGGCCGGCTGGCGCGTTCACGGGCGGAGGGGCGCCGCGCAGGATGTCGGTGATGAACCAGCTCGACGTCGCCTCGGCCACGGGTCGACGCGGGCGACCGCTGAGCGGCCGATCCAGGCTCTCGCGCAAGACGGGCGCTTCGCCGCCCCGGGCCAGCGCGGCATAGAGGCGGGCCAGATCGACGAGCCTGATTCCCAATCCTCCTAGCCCGATGGCGAGCCCCGGCGGCGCATGGGCCGGAACCTCGATCTCGGCGCCCGCTTCGCGCAGGCGCGCCAGGAAACGGGCGGGCCCGAGCCGGTCGAGCAGCGCCACAGCGGGCAGGTTCAGCGAGAGCTGAAGGGCGCGGCGCGCCGACACGCTGCCGTGGAAGGTCCCGTCGAAGTTCTCGGGCGCGTAGGTGCCGTAATGGGTCGGACGATCTTCGAGGATGGTCTCCGGCAAGGCGATTCCATGTTCGAAGGCCATCGCGTAGATGAAGGGCTTCAGCGCCGAGCCGGGCGATCGGAAGGCCTGGACCATGTCGATGGCATCGCCGTTCCGCCTCGAAAAGGCATTGCCAGAGCCCACATGCGCCAGGATGTTGCCCGAGGCGTTGTCGACGACGAGGACGGCGCCCGATACGGCGGGGCCGAACCGCGCCGCGTTGTCGTGCACGAGCCGCTCCAGGCTCGCCTGCAGCGGCGCATCGATCGTCAGCCTGATGTTCTTTTGCGCGGGTTCGAGCTTTCGGGCCTGCTCCGTGGCCTGTGCGGCGAGCGCCGGGAAGGCACGGCGACGGCGCGGCACGGCTTCGGCCCTGGCCGACGCGGCCTCCTCGGCCGAGGCCAGCCCCATCGCCACGGCCCGATCGATGATGCGGTCGCGGGCCGCCTCCGCCCGGTCGGGGAAACGGTCGAGCCTGCGCCGCTCCGGGCTTTGCGGCAGCGCCACCAGCAGGGCGGCCTCGGCGAGGCTGAGGCGGCGCGGCTCGTGACCGAAATAGGCGAGGCTGGCGGCGCGGATACCTTGGAGATTGCCGCCATAGGGGGCAAGCCGAAGATAAAGGTCGAGGATCTCGCCCTTGCCGAGCCGGTTCTCCATCCAGAGCGCGCGAAGGATCTGGCTCGTCTTGGCGCCGAACGCCCGGGCTCGGCGCGGTTCGAGAAGACGCGCCACCTGCATGGTGAGGGTGGAGCCGCCCGAGACGATCCGGCGTGCCTCGACCAACTGCGTCGCGGCGCGCGCCAGCGCGATGGCGTCCACTCCATGGTGCTCGAAGAAGCGCCGGTCCTCGCTGGCGATCAGCAGGTCGCGGAAGCGGGGATCGACGGCATCGTGGGTCGCCGGCAGCCGCCAGCGGCCATCCGCGGCGGTGAAGATCCTCAGCGTGCGTCCCGCGTGGTCGAGGACCAATGTGGACTCGTCGGGAAGAGGGAGTTCGGGCAGGCCGTCGCGCAGGAAGCGCTCCCAGCCGTAGGGAAACCCAAGTCCGAGCAGGGCGACGAGGAGCGCCGCGACAGCCCAGCGGCGGCGGCGATCAGGACCGGTAGTCGCCGTTGATCTCGACATAGGCTTTCGTCAGGTCGCAGGTCCAAACCGTGGCGTGGCCCGAGCCTAGCCCCAGTGCGACCCGGATGTCGATCGCCTCGTTCTTCATGTAGCGGCTCGCCGCCGCCTCGTCGTAGCCCGTATCGCGCAGGCCATCGACCGCGACCCGGATCGGCCCGAACCAGATCGCCAGCCGGTCCCGCTCCGCCTTTTCCCCGGCCTTGCCGACCGCCATGACGACGCGGCCCCAATTGGCGTCCTCGCCGCCGACCGCGGTCTTCACCAGGGGCGAGTTGGCGATCGAGAGCGCGACGGTCCTGGCCGCGGCCTCGCTCTCGGCGCCCTCGACCGTTACCGCGATGAACTTACGGGCGCCTTCGCCGTCGCGCACCACCTGATGGGCGAGGTCGAGCGTCACCTCGTCGAGCGCCCGCCGGAAGGATCCGAGACGCGGATCGTCGGCGGATCGGATGGCCGGGCCGCCCGCCTTGCCGGTGGCGAACAGCATCAGCGTGTCGGACGTGGAGGTGTCGCTGTCCACCGTGATCCGGTTGAACGACCGCTCCACCGTCGCGGCAAGGAGACCCTGCAGCACCGTCGCGGCGATCGGCGCATCGGTGAAGACGAAGCTCAGCATGGTGGCCATGTCCGGGGCGATCATGCCGGCGCCCTTGGCGATGCCGTTGACTACGACCGGGACGCCGCCGAGGTCGGCCGCCCGCGTCGAGACCTTCGGGAACGTGTCGGTCGTCATGATGGCGCGCGCCGCCTCGACGATGCCGTCTTCGTCGGCGTCAGCGGCGAGCCTCTCGAACACGCCTTGGAACCGGGAAGCGTCGAGCGGCTCGCCGATGACGCCCGTGGAAGCGAGAAAGATCTCCCTTGGCGGCGCGCCCGTCGCGGCGGCGGCCAGTTCGGCGGTCCGCTCGACGGCGGCCACGCCGAGCCGTCCCGTGAAGGCATTGGCATTGCCGGAATTGACCGCCAGCGCCCGCGCCTTGCCCCCGGCAAGGTTTCCGCGGCACCAGTCGACCGGCGCCGAAGGGCAGCGCGACCGCGTGAAAACCCCCGCGACGCTGGTGCCTTCCGCCAGCAGGGCGAGCATGACGTCCGTCCGGCCCTTGTACTTGATCCCCGCCGATCCGGCCGCGAAGCTCGCGCCGGCGACGCGGGGCATGGCGGGCAGGGTTTTGGGCGCGAGCGGAGAAACCGGAACCGGTGGAGCCATGGGATGTCCTCGAGCACGGAAGGCCGTTGTGGAAGCGGAGCTTCCATACCAGCCTGTGAGCGTTTTTTGGGGTGGCGTAGGTCAGCAACAGCATGACAGGCGCCAAATCCCGAACATGGTGCGACAGAGTTGCCTACGCGGTCGACGGACCGCGGCCTTGATCCTCAGGCTTCAGCACCGTCCGGGCCAGGGCATCGCGCCACCCCTTCAGCTTGATCTCGCGGCGCTCGGGCGCCATGGCGGGGGAGAACCGCCGGTCGGGATGCCAGCCTTTGGCGAAATCCCCCGGGTCCGGGTAGAGGCCCGACTGCCAGCCTGCCAGGTAGCCGGTGCCGAGCGCGGTCGTTTCCAGCACGGCCGGCCGGTCGACCGGTGCCTCGATCATGTCGGCCACGCATTGCATGGTGAAGTCGCTGGCGCTCATCCCGCCGTCGGCGCGCATGACCGCGCCACGGCCTTCGGCGGCACCGAAATCGGCCCGCATGGCTTCGACGAGGTCGCGGGTCTGGTAGGCTACGCTTTCGAGGGCCGCCCGGGCGATCTCGCGCCGGGTCGTGCCGCGGGTGATGCCGACGATGGTGGCGCGCGCGTCGGCATCCCAGATCGGGGCGCCGAGGCCAACGAAGGCCGGCACCATGTAGACATGCTGGTCGGGATCCGACTCCTGGGCGAGCTTGCCGGTGTCTGCCGAGGAATGGACGATGTTCAGGCCGTCGCGGAGCCATTGCACGGTCGCGCCGGCTGCAAAGATCGAGCCTTCCAGCGCGTAGCAGCGCCGGCCCTCGAGCTGATAGGCGACGGTCGATAGCATCCGATGGCGCGAGGCGATGGGCGAGGAGCCGGTGTTCAGCAGCACGAAGGCCCCGGTGCCGAAGGTGGACTTGATCATCCCGGGTTCGAAGCAGGCCTGGCCGATCAGGGCCGCCTGCTGGTCGCCCGCGATCCCGCGGATCGGGAGCGGCTGACCGAGGTGTTCCTGCGCGGCGGTGCCGAACTCGGCGGCGCAATCCATGACCTCGGGGAGCATGGCCCTCGGGATGCCGAACAGCGTCAGGAGGTCGTCGTCCCAGATGCCGCGATGGATGTCGTAGAGGGCGGTGCGCGAGGCGTTGGTGGCGTCCGTGGCGTGGACGGCACCGTCCGTGAGTCGCCACAGGAGGAAACTGTCGACCGTCCCGAACGCCAGTTCGCCCCGTTGGGCACGTTCCCGGGCGCCCGCCACGTGGTCGAGCACCCAGGCGATCTTGGTCGCGGAAAAGTAGGGGTCGAGCAGCAGGCCGGAGCGGCCTTGCACGAGAGGCTCGGCGCCTGCCGCCTTCAGGGCAGCGCAAAGCGGGGCGGTGCGGCGGTCCTGCCAGACGATGGCCCGATGGATCGGCGCACCCGTCTTGCGATCCCAGATCACCACGGTTTCCCGCTGGTTGGTGATGCCGAGCGCGGCGACGCGAAACCCCTGTTCGGCCGCCTGGCCAAGGGCGAAGCGCGCCGTGGACAGGCTGGTCCGCCACAGATCGGCCGGGTCGTGTTCGACCCAGCCGGGCTGCGGGTAGAACTGCGGAAACTCTTCCTGCGCGCTCGCGACCGGCAGCGCATCCGGCCCGAACACGATGGCGCGGGTCGATGTCGTGCCTTGGTCGATGACGAGAACGGCGTCCGGCATGACAAACCTGGATTTGGGTCCGACGACCACGAAGAAGGGCCACCCTCCCGGGATCGGGAAGGGTAGCCCCTTTCAATAGAGCATGTCAGGCACCGCGTGACATGCGCCAGGCCTCAGCCCTTCTTGGGAGGCGTCGACGGCCAGCTCTTGATGAGCGTGTCGTAGTCGACCGTCTCGCCCGGCGGCTTCTCGTTGGCGAGCTTGCGCTGCGGCGCGAGGTTGCCGTCCTTCTCGGCTTTGGCGTACCAGTATTCCGCCGGCTCCTCCTTGTTCATCTTCGGGCCGAGCTTGCCCTGCACGCCCGACTTTTCCAGCCGGATCATGATGGCGTCCTGGTCCCGCGCCAAGCCGTCCATGGCCTGCTGCGGCGTCATCTGGCCCGAGATCGCATTGGCGACGTTCTGCCACCAGACCTGGGACATCTTGGCATAATCGGGCACGTTGATGCCGGTCGGGGTCCACTGCTTGCGGGCGGGGCTGCGATAGAACTCGACGAGGCCGCCGACCTTGGGGGCGAGCTCCGTCATGGCCGGGGTCCAGACGTCGCTCTCGCGGATGAGGTGGAGCGTCGTCAGGGCCTTTTTCAACGAGACGGTCTTGGAGGTGCAGAACTGTGCGTAGAGCCAGCCGGCCTTGATGTTCGGCATCGGTGCGTATTTGAGCAGGGTCCAGCTGCCGACGTCCTGGTAGCCGAGCTTCATGCCTTCCTTCCAGTAGGCGCCATGGGGCGAAGGTGCCATGCGCCACTTGGGCGTGCCATCAGGGTTCATGACGGGGAGACCTTTCTCCGTGGCGCTGGCCGTGAAGGCCGAGTACCAGAAGATCTGCTGGGCGATGTGGCCCTGTCCGACGACGCCGCCGGATTCGAGGAAGTCCATTCCGCTCGCTTCCGGCGGAGCATATTTCTTCAGCCATTCGAGGTATTTGGTCAGCGCGTAGACGGCCGGTGGCCCGTTGACGTCGCCGCCGCGGGTGATCGAGGAGCCGACCGGTACGCCGTTCTCGAGGCGGATGCCCCATTCGTCCACCGGCTTGCCGTTCGGCAGACCACGATCGCCGGACCCAGCCATCGACAGCCAGGCATCGGTAAAGCGCCAGCCGAGCGAAGGATCCTTCTTGCCGTAGTCCATATGGCCGTAGACCTTTTGGCCATCGATCTCCTTGACGTCGTTGGTGAAGAAGTCGGCGATGTCCTCGTAGGCCGACCAGTTCACCGGTACTCCGAGTTCGTAGCCGTATTTAGCTTTGAACCTGGTCTTCATCTCCGGCATCTGAAACCAATCGTAACGGAACCAGTAGAGGTTGGCGAACTGCTGGTCGGGCAGCTGGTAAAGCTTGCCGTCCGGCCCGGTGCAGAAGCTGATGCCCATGAAATCGTCGAGATCCAGGGTCGGGCTCGTCACGTCCTTGCCTTCGCCGGCCATGAAGTCCGTGAGCGAGCCCGAAACGATGTCGTTGTAGCGCGGATGCGTGCCGATGAAGTCCGAGTCGTTCATCCAGAAGTCGTAGATGGGCCGGCCCGACTGCATCTCGACGCCGATCTTGTCGACGACAGTGCCTTCGTCGGTCAGGTCATGCTTCACCTCGATCCCGGTGATCTCGGCGAAAGCCTTGGTCAGCACCTTGGACTCGTATTCGTGAACCTTCAGGGTTTCTGAGACCGTGGAGAGCTTCATGCCGGCGAACGGCTTCGCGGCGTTCACGAACCACTCCAATTCCGCCATTTGCTGATCCTTCGTCAGCGTCGACGGGTTGAATTCGCTTTCCACCCACTTCTTGGCGGCGTCCATCTTCTGGGCGTGGCTCGGCGTGCTCTTGATGATGCCGGCGGCACCGGCGACGCCGGCCGCCGCAACGGCTCCCTTGAGGACCTGACGACGATCAACCATGACTTTCCTCCTTGGACTTCGCCGGCTACGGGATCGCGCCGGTTCCTTGGTTCTTGGCCTCTCGCGAGGCCTTTCGCTTCAGGCGAAACGAAACAGCATGGCCGCCATCAGCACGGATGCGAGGGCGGGATAGAGGTAGTTCTCTCCGCCGAGCCGGATGAAGGCCAGGAAAATGAAGGCCGCCAGGATCAGGGAGACGAAGAAGCGATCCCCCCGGGTCGTGGCGAAGACCAGGATGCCGTGCCGCGGCGTCTCGGGCCTGAAGACCGCCAGCAGCGTCAGGACCACCAGCGCAAGCGCGACCCCGCCGAAGAAGACCATCGTCTGCCAGGTCCAGGCCATCCAGGCCAGATGTTCGGAGAGGTAGGCCATGCCGGGCTCCTCATACTCGCCCGAGGGCGAAGCCCTTGGCGATGTGGTTGCGGACAAACCAGATCACGATGGCGCCGGGGATCATGGTGAGGACCCCGGCGGCGGAGAGCAGGCCCCAGTCGAGGCCGGAGACCGAATAGGCGCGCGACATCATCGAGGCGATCGGCTTGGCGTTCACGGTCGTCAGGGTCGTGGCCAGAAGCTGTTCGACCCACGAGAACATGAAGCAGAAGAAGGCCGCGACCCCGATGCCGTTGGCGACCAGGGGCAGGAAGATCTTCACGAAGAACCGCGGGAAGGAGTAGCCGTCGATCATCGCCGTCTCGTCGATCTCGCGCGGCACGCCGGAGATGAAGCCTTCCAGAATCCACACGGCCAGCGGCACGTTGAAGAGGCAGTGGGCCAAAGCGACGGCCCAGATCGAATCGAAAAGCCCGGTCGCCGAATAGAGGTTGAAGAACGGCATGGCATAGACGGCCGGAGGCGCCATCAAGTTCGACAGCAGCCAGAAGAACAGGGGCTTGTCGCCGATGAAACGATAGCGGCTGAACGCGTAGGCGGCCGGCAGCGCGATCACCACCGAAATGACCGTGTTGATCAGGACGAACAGGATGGAATTGACGAAGCTCGCGTGCCACTCCGGATCGATGAAGATTTTGCGATAGTTCTCCAGCGTCGGATGCGGCGGCCAGAAGGACAGCCCGGCCAGAACGTCGTAGTTGGTCTTGAAGCTCGTGCTGACGAGCCAATAGACCGGCACCATCAGGAACAGCATGTAGAGCGCCATGCCGATCGGGCGGCCGAGCGAGCGTCGCATCAGGCATCCCTTCCCTGGTCGGCATGGGTCGTATAGGTGAAGAACACCCAGCAGACCGTCAGCGTGATGAGGTTGTAGACAAGCGAATAGGCGGCCGCATTGCCGAGGTCGACCTGCGCCAGCGCCATCTTGACGAGGTCCACCGAGAGGAAGCTCGTCGACTCGCCGGGGCCGCCGCCGGTGATCACGAAGGGCTCGGTGTAGATCATGAAGCTGCCCATGAAGCGCAGCAGCATGGCGATCACCAGAACCTTGCGGAGCTTCGGGAACTCGATGTTGGCAAACACCGCCCAGCGT
Source organism: uncultured Lichenihabitans sp. (assembly GCA_964236485.1). GTDB lineage: Bacteria > Pseudomonadota > Alphaproteobacteria > Rhizobiales > Beijerinckiaceae > Lichenihabitans. The sequence goes on from CAXSEU010000029.1 coordinate 10,365, forward strand.
CCGGCCCCGTCGATCCTGGCGGCCTGGTAGAAGGCGTCGGGAATGGCTTTCAGACCGGCGTAGCACAGCAGCGCCACCATGGAGGTCCAGTGCCAGACATCCATGAGCACGATCGTGCTCCAGGCGGAATTCGGCTCGAGCCGGCTGTCGAAGGGCACGCCGAGCTTCTGCAAGGCGGCGCCGAGGAGGCCGATGTCGTTGCGCGTGAAGAGCTGCCAGATCACGCCGACGACGTTGTAGGGGATGAGCAGCGGCAGCGCGATGACGACCAGCACCGCGCCGACGGCCCAGCCCCGCTTCGGGATGCACAGGGAGACGGCGATGCCGAGCGGTATCTCGATGGCCAGGATGATGAAAGAGAAGGTCAAATTGCGCACGAGCGCGCCCTGGAACCGGCGCCCGACGTCGGTCGAGGCGTCGAGCAGGTTCTGGAACCAGCCGGTGCCGTTCCAGAAGAAGTTGTTCTGCCCCATCGTGTCCTGAACGGAGTAGTTCACGACCGTCATCATGGGCAGAAGCGACGAGAACAGGACGAAGGCCAGCACGGGCACGACGAAGAACCAGGCGCGGTTGTCCCATACCCTGGTGTCGTTCACGCGGCTCTCCCCTGGGGCAGGCCGCTCGAGCTTCCCACGACGCGGCGATCGTCGACATAGACGTGGGTGCGCGCGGGATCGAGGCGGAGATGGGCCTCGCTGCCGCCGATGCCGAAGCCGTTCGGCACCGTCGCAACGAGGGGCTGGCCGCCCAGCGTCACATGCGCCAGCCGCTTGCGTCCGAGGTCGTCGACGCGGCGGATGTGCACCGGCAACCCTCCCGAGGCCGACAGGGTCGTGTAATCGGGCCTGATGCCGAGCTTCACGGCGCTGCCGGCCGCGAGGGCCGGATAGGCGGCGCCGAGCGCGACCTCGTGACCATCGATCCTCATTGCCGTTCCGTGGATCGTGCCATCGAGGAAGTTCATGCCCGGGGAACCGATGAAATAGCCGACGAACGTGTGTTCGGGCCGCTCGAACAGTTCCTCCGGCGTGCCGATCTGCACGGCCCGTCCATCGTTCATGACCACCACCTTGTCGGCGAAGGTCAGCGCCTCGACCTGATCGTGCGTCACGTAGATCATCAGGAGATCGAGGGCGCGATGCACCGCCTTGAGCTTCGATCGAAGCTCCCACTTCAGCGCCGGGTCGATCACGGTGAGCGGCTCGTCGAAGAGCACCGCGGAGACGTCGGAACGCACCAGCCCCCGTCCGAGCGAAATCTTCTGCTTGGCGTCGGCGGTCAGCCCCCGCGCCCGACGATCGAGGTCCCGGGTGAGGTCCAGCATGCCGGCGACGTCGCGCACCCGTGCCGCGATCTGGGCCTTGGGCATGCGGCGGTTCTTCAGCGGGAAGGCGAGGTTCTGGGCCACCGTCATGGTGTCGTAGATCACCGGAAACTGGAACACCTGGGCGATGTTGCGTTGTTCGGTCGGCAGCCGCGTCACGTCGCGCTCGTCGAACAGCAGCCGTCCCTCGGACGGGATCACGAGGCCCGAAATGATGTTGAGGAGGGTCGTCTTGCCGCAGCCGGAGGGGCCAAGCAGGGCATAGGCCTTGCCGGCTTCCCACACGTGGTGGAGCGGCTTCAAGGCGTAATCCTCCTCGCTCCTAGCGGGGCCGCCGCCGTAGGCGTGGCCGATGCCGTCGAGGGTGATCCGCGCCATGCTCTCCCTCGCTCAGGCGGTCGCGGCTTGGCGCAGGCTGGGGACAAGGTCGGGCGCGACGATGCGCTCACCCTCGGCCCCGAACACGAAGGCCTGGGCGAGGTCGAGCTGCACCTCGGCGGCGTCGCCGGGCTCCCACTCGTGCATCCCCTCCACCAGGCAAACCCAGGTCCCAAGCCCCACATCGACGTGGACGAAGCTCTCGGAGCCGCTGAGTTCCGTGACCGCGACGGTGCCCGGGAAGCTCAGGCGGCCGGGCAGCGAGGCGCCGACCGTCGCGGCGTCGGCCCGGAAGCCCACCCGATAAGTGCCGTTGGGGAGAGTCGCCAGGGCTCCCTCGGCGGCCAGCTTGCGGCCGCTGGCAAGGGCCATGGCGCTCCCCGCCTTCGTCACCGACAATTCGTTGAGCGGCGGATCCGAGAAGACCCGCGCCGCGTCGACGTTGCGCGGTTGTCGGTAGACCTGCGCGGTGGGCCCGGTCTGCGTCACCCGGCCTTGCCAGAGCGTCGTAGTAGCGCCGCGCAGCAACAGCGCCTCGGTGGGCTCCGTGGTCGCATAGACCAGGATGGCGCCGGTTTCGGCGAACAGCCGAGGCAGTTCCTCGCGCAATTCCTCGCGCAGCTTGTAGTCGAGGTTGGCCAGCGGCTCGTCGAGCAGGACGAGCCTCGCCTGCTTGACGAGGGCGCGGGCGATGGCGGTGCGTTGCTGCTGGCCGCCCGAAAGCTGGGCCGGGATGCGGCCGAGCATCGGCTCGAGGCGCAGGAGCTTCGCCGCGAGGCCGACCCGCGATTCGATTTCGGCCCGGCCGAGCCCCTGGACGCGAAGCGGCGAGGCGATGTTCTCGTAGACCGACAGGGTCGGGTAGTTGACGAACTGCTGATAGACCATCGCCACCGAGCGCTTGCGCACCGGCGTTCCGGTGATCTCGGCGCCATCATCGACGAGTTTGCCAGAGGTCGGGCGGTCGAGGCCCGCCATCAGCCGCATCAGGGTGGTCTTGCCGCTGAGCGTGGGTCCGAGCAGCACGTTCATGGTCCCGGGTTCGAGGACCAGCGAGATGTCATCGATGAAGGTGTCTCCGCCGACCTTGTAGCCGACGCGATCGAGAACGAAGCTCAAGCGGCCGGCCTTTCCGGGCCGGGCTGGGGACGGCGGGACGCACCCACCCGGCCGGCAGATCGCCTCCCTGCCGCGCCAGCCGCCTCCGTCATCGACAACCCCTCCCTGCCGCGCCCATTCGATGGGTCGCGGTCTTCTGCCGCAACTATGTCGAAAATTTTGCGTACCGCAAGCGCGTAAAACGATCATCCGAACGAAAAGACCCTCATATCACCTCCTCGCCGTGGCGGTCCGACGGGCCGCCGGTCTCGGTGACCTCGACCCCGTGCGTGCGGCACAGTTCCGCGATCTCCCCCGAGGGCAGGCGGTCGGTCACGAACATGTCCATTTCGCTCAAATGCGCGATCTGCACCGGCGCCGAGCGGCCGAACTTGCTGCTGTCCGCCACCAGCACGACCCGTCGGGCGTGCTCGATGATGGCGCGCGAGGCCTGGACCTCGCGGATGTCGAAATCGAGCATCGTGCCGTCGGCGTCGATGGCCGAGGTGCCGATGATGGCGAGATCGACCCGGAACTGGGCGATCATGCCGACCGCGTTGGCGCCCACGATGCCGCCGTCGCTTTGGCGAACCGAGCCGCCGAGGACGAAGACCTCGATGCCGCCGGCGCGGTAGAGGTCGGCCGCGACATGGAGGTTGTTGGTGATGACGAGCAGCCCCGTGTGGCCCGCGAGGGCGCGCGCCACCTCCTCGGTGGTGGTGCCGATATTGATGAACACGGAGGAATGGTCGGGGACGAGGCGCGCCGCCGCGGCGCCGATCAGCCGCTTTTGAGGACCCGCGATGAGCTTGCGGGCCTCGTAGGCGAGGTTGACGACGCCCGACGCCACCATGGCTCCGCCGTGGACGCGCACCACCATCTGCGCGTCACTGAGGTCGTTGAGGTCGCGGCGGACGGTCTGGGGCGTCACGGCGAAGTGTGTCGCGAGATCCTCGACCGTGACGCGGCCCTTCTCGCGCAGCCAGTCGACGATCTCGACCTGGCGCCGGGATGCGATCCTGCCGGTCGGCAGCGTCACCGGGCGGGGTCCGTCACAGGCTGAGGTTGAAGGCCAGCGAGATGCGGGTGCCGGTGCCCCGGTAGGGGCGGACCTGATGCATCAGCCAGGAGGGGAACAGCAGCAGCAGGCCGGGTTTCGGCCGGATGATCTCGGCGCCCCCGACGGAGGCGCCGTCCTCGCCGGCGAACTTGAGCGCCGGCGCGTACATGCCCGGGCCGGGGCCGCGCGGATCCAGCATCTCGAACTCGCCTCCGAGCGAGTGATCCGAGGCGCAGCCACCGTCCGCCACGTAATAGGTACCGGACCAGAACGAGCCGCCGTGGTAGTGCGCGACGTTGGCGTGGCCGCTCGTAT
>CAXSEU010000029.1:14549-14810 GCA_964236485.1 uncultured Lichenihabitans sp.
GCCTGCACCTTCCAGGCGGGACGGACCGGCTGCCCCGCACGGTCGGCCGTCAGCTGCCCCGCGGCGCCCATGGCGAGGTCGATGATCCCAGCCACGCGCGTGCCGCCCCAGGCAAGGATGTCCCGGTCCGAGTGCCAGCCCCCGGCGTTCGAGGCCTGGACCGAGGGGTTCTCCTCCCGCCGCCGCAGGATCAGGGCTTCGAGTTCGGCATTGATCGCCCCGGCGCCCGGGACGTCGAGCGCCGCCACCGGGGTGGCGAAG
>CAXSEU010000030.1:0-14715 GCA_964236485.1 uncultured Lichenihabitans sp.
GTTGGCTCGAGTTCCTGGTCGTCGTAATTCGGCTGGGAATCGACGGTGTCCTCGCCGATGTCGGCGATCAACGCCAGCGAGGGGGCCGCGAGACGGGACTCGGTGTAGCGCATCGCGGCTGCGGGATCGCCGTCGACGGAGCCGAAGTTGCCCTGCCCGTCGATCAGCGGCAAGCGCATCGAGAAGTCCTGCGCCATGCGGACGAGGGCGTCGTAGATGGCGCTGTCGCCGTGGGGGTGATACCGCCCCATGACGTCGCCCACGATGCGCGCCGACTTGACATAGGGCCGATCCGGCAGGTGGTTGTTTTCCTGCATGGAATAGAGGATGCGCCGGTGGACGGGCTTGAGGCCGTCCCGAACGTCGGGGAGCGCGCGCGAAACGATCACGCTCATGGCGTAGTCGAGGTAGGAGCGCTTCATCTCGTCGGCGATGGACACCGGCCTGATCCCGGAAGGTCCTTCGAGCTTATCTTCGTTATCGGCCAACCGCTTGAGTCCTCAGAACAGGCACGCGTGACTTATAAACGCGCCCGCACAAAATCGCGAGTGAAACGACCCGAGGCCGGCATCCTCCGATCGCCCTGCGTGCGCCGGATCAGAACGGAATGTCGTCGTCCAGAGCCTCCGACAATCGGCCGCCGCCGCCCGATGTCGACCGCTGGTCCATGGGCGAGGACCGGCCGAAGTTGCCGCCCGCGGCACCGCTGCCGCCCTCGTCGCGTCCGGCGAAGTCGCCCCCGCCGGCGCCGCGGCTGTCCATCAGCGTCAGTTCCCCGCGAAACCGCTGCAGGACCACCTCGGTCGTGTATTTCTCGGCGCCATCCTTGTCGGTCCATTTGCGGGTCTGCAACTGGCCCTCGACATAGACCTTGGAGCCTTTCTTCAGGTACTGCTCGGCGACCTTGCCGAGGTTTTCATTGAAGATGACGACGCGGTGCCATTCCGTCCGGTCCTTGCGTTCGCCCGAACTCTTGTCGCGCCAACTCTCGGTCGTCGCGAGATTGAGGCTGACCACCGATTCACCCGAATTCATTCGGCGGACTTCCGGGTCGCGCCCGAGATTGCCGATCAGGATGACTTTATTGACGCTTCCCGACATGGGTTTCTCCTTGAACGCGGCATGACATCGGCCCACGCCTTTGCGGCTTCACGCGTGCATAGCTTAGCCAAGCCTGACGCAGGCGCCAATCCGCCGTTGACGATCGTGAACCGATACTTCAGCTCGGCCCTCGCGCGACACTGCGGCGGTTGGAATCGTTCGTTCTTTGTTCTATTATCCACAGCGGATCTACGGCGGCAGGCGAATCAATCCGCTCACGCGCCGCTGCGAGCGCCTCGATGCCACTATATGACCATTGCAACCACCTGCATCGGTGACGGCGAGAGCCGGCGTCAACCGTCATGCCGACCCGTCTGAATGTCCATGGCGAAGCCGACCAGAACCAAGACCTCCTCCCCTGCTCCGATGCGACCTGCGGAGGAACCCTCCATCGCGCCCTCGATCGGCATCGACCCGGGCCAGCGCGCGATCGTGGTGCGGGGGGCGCGGGAACACAACCTGAAGAACATCGACCTCGCCATTCCGCGCGACAAGCTCGTGGTCTTCACCGGGCTGTCGGGGTCGGGCAAGTCCTCGCTGGCATTCGATACGATCTACGCGGAGGGGCAGCGGCGCTACGTCGAATCCCTCTCGGCTTACGCGCGCCAGTTCCTGGAGATGATGGGCAAGCCCGATGTCGACCAGATCGACGGGCTGTCCCCCGCCATCTCGATCGAACAGAAGACCACCTCCAAGAATCCGCGCTCGACGGTCGGCACCGTCACCGAGATCTACGATTACATGCGGCTCTTGTGGGCCCGCATCGGCATCCCCTATTCGCCCGCGACCGGACTGCCGATCGAGAGCCAGACCGTCAGCCAGATGGTGGATCGCGTGCTGGCCCTGCCGGAGGGTTCGCGGCTCTACCTCGTGGCGCCCGTGGTACGGGGCCGCAAGGGTGAATACCGCAAGGAGATTGCGGATTTCCAGAAGCGCGGATTTCAAAGGCTGAAGATCGATGGCGTCTTCTACCCCATCGACGATGTCCCCGCCCTCGACAAGAAGCTCAAGCACGACATCGGCGTGGTGGTGGACCGCATCGCGGTGCGGCCGGACCTCGCCACGCGTCTGGCCGAGAGCTTCGAGACCGCGCTCGAACTCGCCGACGGCATCGCGCTCGTCGAATGGGCGGACGCGCTACCCGAAGGGGAAACCACGCGCGAGATCACCTTCTCCTCCCGGTTCGCCTGTCCGGTGTCCGGGTTCACCATTTCGGAGATCGAGCCGCGGCTGTTTTCCTTCAACAATCCCTTCGGAGCCTGCCCGGTCTGCGCCGGCCTTGGTTCGCAGATGAAGATCGACCCGGATCGCGTCATACCGGACCCGAAGCTGACGTTGAAGCGTGGCGCGGTGGCGCCCTGGGCCAAGTCGTCCTCACCCTACTACATGCAGACCCTTGATGCGCTGGCCCGACATTTCAAGGTGAGGCTCGACACGCGCTGGGACGCCTTGCCGGAGAACGTCCGAGCGGCGATCCTTTTCGGCTCGGGGCCCGACGAGATCAAGTTCTCCTATGACGACGGCACCCGCGCCTATGGCGTGACGAAACCTTTCGAGGGCGTGGTTTGCAGCCTCGAGCGGCGGTTCAAGGAAACCGAAAGCGAGTGGGCCAGGGAGGAGATCGGGCGTTTCATGGGCGCCGCGCCCTGTCCGGCCTGCCGGGGCGCACGGCTGAAGCCCGAGGCGCTGGCGGTCAAGATCGCCCAACAGACGATCAGCCAGGCGAGTGAACTGCCCATTCGGGCTGCCTTGGCTTGGGTCGAGGCGCTTCCGGGTCTGCTCGACGTCAAGCGCAACGAGATCGCGGTTCGCATCCTCAAGGAGATCCGTGATCGCCTGACGTTCCTCATCGATGTGGGACTCGACTATCTCACCCTCTCGCGCAGTGCCGGCACCCTCTCGGGTGGAGAGAGCCAGCGCATCCGCCTCGCCTCGCAGATCGGCTCCGGCCTCACGGGCGTACTCTATGTTCTCGACGAGCCTTCGATCGGCCTCCACCAGCGCGACAACGAGCGTCTGCTCGACACGCTTCGGCGCCTGCGCGGACTGGGGAACAGCGTCATCGTGGTCGAGCATGACGAGGACGCCATCCTGGCGGCGGATTTCGTCGTCGATGTCGGCCCGGGGGCAGGCATCCACGGCGGCCATATCGTGGCGGCCGGAACGCCGGGCGAGATCATGGCCAACCCGGCCTCGCTGACGGGCCAGTACCTGTCAGGCGCGAAGATGGTCAGCGTACCGCGCACCCGCAGGAAGCCGAAAGGCGCCGAGCACATCCGCATCCTCAACGCGCGGGGCAACAATCTGAAGGGGGTCTCGGTCGACATCCCGCTCGGCACCTTCACCTGCGTGACAGGCGTTTCCGGGGGCGGCAAGTCGACGCTGGTGATCGATACGCTCTTTGCCGCCGCGGCGCGCAAGCTCGGCGGCTCGGCCGACCATCCGGCACCTCATGACGGCATCGAAGGCCTCGAGCATCTCGACAAGGTCATCGATATCGACCAGTCGCCCATCGGCCGCACGCCGCGTTCCAACCCCGCGACCTACACGGGCGCCTTCACGCCCATCCGCGAGTGGTTCGCCGGCTTGCCCGAATCCAAGGCACGGGGCTATCTGCCGGGACGCTTCTCGTTCAACGTCAAGGGTGGCCGCTGCGAAGCGTGCCAAGGCGACGGCGTCATCAAAATCGAGATGCACTTCCTACCGGATGTCTACGTCACCTGCGACGTGTGCAAGGGTAAGCGCTACGGCCGCGAGACGCTCGAGGTGAGATACCGCGGGAGATCCATCGCCGACGTGCTCGACATGACGGTCGAGGAGGCGGCCGCCCTGTTCAAGGCAGTCCCCTCGATCCGCGAGAAGATGGAGACCCTGGCGCGGGTCGGCCTCGGCTACATCAAGGTGGGGCAGCAGGCCAATACGCTGTCTGGCGGCGAAGCCCAGCGGGTGAAACTGTCGAAGGAACTCGCCCGGCGCTCGACGGGGCGGACGCTCTACATCCTGGACGAGCCGACGACGGGCCTGCATTTCGAGGACGTCGCCAAGCTCCTTGCGCTGCTGCAAGAACTCGTCGAGCAGGGCAACACCGTGGTCGTTATCGAGCATAATCTTGAGGTCATCAAGACGGCCGATCACGTGATCGACATGGGCCCTGAAGGGGGAGACGGCGGCGGGCTCGTGGTCGCCACCGGTTCGCCCGAGGCCGTCGTGAGGAACAAGGCCAGCCATACCGGACGGTTCCTGCGCAACGTGCTGGAGCGCAGGCCTCTGAAAGCGGCGGCCGAGTAGGTCTGTCTCACGTCGGCCGTCGCATCTCGGCTCGCCGGGAGGGCAGATCGAGCGGTTGAGCGTCAATCAAACCCCTTGTGCAGTGCACCATACGGCGCAATCAAAATGGGCACAGGCGGCGCAGGAACGTTCTGGGTTCAAGGCGCATGCCTGAACGACGATCACGGGTGATCAGACGCTATGCATTTTTTGCATGAAACTGCAACGAATCCACGCCAGACTGGTGCGTCACAAAAGGTTCACTGGCACAATTTGGACGCAAGTCCAAAGAAATGCGAAGCATGTCATGCCTGTAGCGCATAGCAGGAGGCTGCCATGCGCTCTTCTTTAATGCCCGAACGGAAGTATATTGCGTTGCATCAAACGGGCGACGCGGATTTGACGTCGGGACGTAGGCTAAGGAGACAACGGTGTTTGAAGCTCTGATCAGTTGGCGGCGGCGTCGCGAGACCATGCGTGCACTGGCTTCGCTTTCGGACCGGGAACTCGCCGACGTCGGCATGGCTCGGTCTGGCATCGAGCAAGTGGTGCGCTCCGCCTGCGAACGGGCCGACATTGGTCCTCGCGCCCGTTCTCCCTTCCAGGCCTCCGACACGCGGGCCATGTACCGCGGCCTCGGAAGTCTCGGCCTTCTCTCGAAGGCCTGACGATGATCGGTCGTGAGCCTTTCACGACCGACCGTGCTCGCCCGGTGTCGTTCGGCGAGCAGTTCAAGCGGCTTGCGCGTCCCGGTGTTCAGGCCAGGGCAAGCCAGGAAGAAAAGGAACCTGTCATGTTCAAAACTTTCGCTATGAAGATCGCCACTTGGCGTCGTTATCGTGACTCGGTCCGTGAGCTTTCGCGGTTGTCCGATCGTGAACTCAGCGACCTCGGCATCGGCCGAGCCGACATCTACGATGTCGTGCGGCAGAGCGTCCACACCCAGGCCTGATCGAATTCGGCCCTGTCACGATGAAATCAGCGATGCCCGCCGCGTTGAACCGGCGGGCATTTTTGTATCCGGTCCGAGGTTGAGCGCTTGCGGGGCCGGGGCTTGGGCCTACCTGCTGGCCGCATGACAATCAACATTGGGCGACCCGTGCATGTGCTCGGCGGCGGCATGGCGGGCAGCGAAGCCGCCTGGCAGCTGGCCCGGGCCGGGATTTCCGTCACGCTGCACGAAATGCGTCCCGTCGTCGGAACCGACGCGCATAAGACCCAAGACCTGGCTGAACTGGTATGCTCCAATTCGTTTCGATCCGACGACGCCAAGACCAACGCGGTCGGCGTCATTCACCGCGAGATGCGGCGGATGGGGTCGATCATCATGGCCTGCGCGGACGCGCATCAGGTGCCGGCGGGCGGTGCGCTGGCGGTCGACCGCGAGAGGTTCTCCAAAGCCGTAACGGCCGCGCTTTCAGCAGAGCCGTTGATCGACATCCGACGTGAGGTGGTCGACGGCTTGCCGCCCGAAGACTGGGACGAGGTGATCGTGGCGACTGGCCCGCTGACGTCGCCCGGTCTCGCGCAGGCAGTCTCCAGACTGACGGGCGAGAATCAACTCGCCTTTTTCGATGCCATCGCCCCCATCGTCCATCGGGACAGCATCGATCTCGACAAGGCCTGGTTTCAGTCCCGCTACGACAAGGTCGGACCGGGCGGCACCGGACGCGATTATATCAACTGCCCGCTCGATCGGACGCAGTACGACGCCTTCGTCGACGCCCTGCTGGCAGGCCGCACGCCATCATTTCATGAATGGGAGGCCACGCCGTATTTCAACGGCTGCCTCCCCATCGAAGTCATGGCGGAACGCGGCCGGGAGACGCTGCGGCACGGACCCATGAAACCCGTTGGGCTGACGAACCCCCGCGATCCCGCCGTCAAACCCTGCGCCATCGTCCAGCTCCGTCAGGACAATGCGCTCGGAACGCTCTACAACATGGTGGGATTTCAAACCAAGCTGAAGCACGGCGATCAGCTCGCGGTGCTGCGCCAAATCCCCGGGCTGGAACGGGCCGAGTTCGCCCGCCTCGGGGGACTGCACCGCAACACGTTCATTAATTCCCCGCGCCTGCTCGATCGTACATTGAGGCTGAAGGCCATGCCGCGATTGCGGTTCGCGGGACAGATCACCGGCTGCGAGGGCTATGTGGAAAGCGCCGCCGTCGGTCTGATGGCGGGCCGCATGGCCGCGGCGGCACGGCGAGGGGAGGATCTGACGCCGCCGCCCGCGACCACGGCCATGGGGGCACTCCTCAACCACATCACCGGCGGCCATATCGAGACGCTGGATGCCGGCCCGCGATCCTTCCAGCCGATGAACGTCAATTTCGGCCTGTTCCCGCCGCTGGACGCGGCGCCTCGGTCCGATAGCGGGAAGAAGCTGCGTGGGCCGGAAAAGACGCTGGCCAACAAAGGGGCCATGAGCGCCCGTGCCGATCGCGACCTCGAGGCTTGGCTGAACGCCTCGATCGGGACCACTATCGCCGCCGCCTGAGGAGATCGGGTGCCTCGAGATGCGGGGCGGTCACGCCGTCGCCGGCACTTTCGGCCGGTGGCCGTAATCCGCCATTCGCAGTCGTACGTTCTCGACTTCTTCGATCGGCAGGAGACGTGGCCCGCCGATCTGCAGGCACCCATGAAATTGCCGCGCCAGCGTCTCGACTTCCACGGCGAGCCACATGGCCTTGTCCAGCGTCGGTCCCGTCGCGATCATGCCGTGGTGTTCGAGCAGGCACGCGGTTCGGTCACTCAGGGCCGCGACGACGTGCCGGGACAAGTCATCGGTGCCGAAGGTGGCGTAGGGTGCGCAGGGGATCGTATGGCCGCCTGCCACGGTGACCATGTAATGCAGGGGCGGGATCTCCTTGCCCATGATGGCGATGATGGTCGAGTAGATCGGATGGGCATGAACGATGGCGTTAACGTCCGGCTTCGCCTTCATGATGTCGCGGTGGAAGCGCCATTCGCTTGAAGGCCGGTTCGTTCCCGTGGGACGCCCCTCCAGGTCGAGGAAGACCACGTCGTCCGGCGTCATCTCATCGTAGGGCAGGCTCGTCGGCGTGATGAGCAATCCCTCTTGCCAACGCACGCTGATATTGCCGGAGGTTCCTTGGTTGAGGCCGGAGCGGTTCATTTCCAGACAAGCCGCGACGATGCTCCGGCGGACCTTGAGTTCCGGTGTCATCTCCTGCTCCCCACACTGGTTGCCATGATCTGGCCGAAAAGGCTCGACCCCGCTACCACATGTCGAGCGCGACCCGGGCTTCGTCGGACATCCGGCTTTGATCCCACGGCGGATCGAACACCATGTTGGCCTTCGCGCCCGCAATGCCGGGCACGCTCGCGACGGCCGTCTCGACCCAGCCCGGCATCTCGCCGGCGACGGGACAGGCCGGTGCCGTGAGGGTCATATCGATGTTGACGAAGCGGCTGTCCTCGATATCGATCTTGTAGATCAGGCCGAGTTCGTAGATGTCGACCGGAATCTCGGGGTCGTAGACGGTCTTCAGCGCCGCCACGATGCCGTCGGTCAGCCGATCGAGCTCCTCGGGGGGGATAGCCGAATCGAGCGCCAAGGCCGGCATGTTGGGCTGAGACTCGGTGGGCGCGACCTTGGTGTCTAAATCGGACATGGACGAACCTATTCAAGCGAAGAGCTTCTCGGCCTTCATCAGGGCGTCAGCCAGGATGTCGATCTCCGCCCGCGTGTTGTAGAGCGCGAACGAGGCCCGGCAGGTTGCCGTCACTCCATATCGGGAGAGAAGCGGCATGGCGCAATGCGTTCCGGCCCTCACCGCGACGCCGGACCGGTCGATGACGGTGGCGATGTCATGCGGATGGGCGTTCTTCATCGCGAAGGACACGATGCCGCCCTTCTGCTTCGCTCGGCCGAAGATGCGCAGCGAGTTGATCCGGCCGAGCCGCTCGTGCGCGTAGGCGGTGAGGTCGCGCTCGTGGGCATGGATGCGATCCCGGCCGATCTCGCGCATGTAATCCAGCGCCGCGCCGAGCCCGATGGCTTGGACGATCGGCGGCGTGCCGGCCTCGAAACGATGCGGCGGGGCGTTGTAGGTCACGCTCTCCGTCGTCACGACGTCGATCATCTCGCCTCCGCCGTTGAACGGCGGCAGAGCGGCGAGCAGGTCCTTCTTGCCATAGAGGACGCCGATCCCCGTCGGCCCGTAGACCTTGTGGCCCGTAAAGACATAGAAGTCGGCGTCGAGATCGCGCATGTCGGCATCGAGGTGCACGGCGCCTTGCGACCCATCCACGAGCACCGGGATCCCGCGTGCATGCGCGGCCGCGATGACCTCCCTGATCGGGGTGATCGTGCCGAGCATGTTGGACATGTGCGTCATGGCGACGATCTTGGTGCGCGGCGTCAGCGCGTGTTCGAACTCCTCGAGTGAGAAGTTGCCATCCTCGTCGACCCCGACCCACTTCAGCACCGCCCCTTTGCGCTCACGATGGAAGTGCCAGGGAACAATGTTGGAATGATGCTCCATGATCGAAAGGACGATCTCATCGCCCTCCCCGATATGGTTCATTCCGAAGGAGGAAGCGACAAGGTTGATGGCTTCCGTCGCTGACCGGGTGAAGACGATCTCCTCGGTCGAGGACGCGTTCAGGAAGGCGCGGACTTTCTCGCGCGCGCCTTCGTAGGCTTCCGTAGCCGCATTGGCGAGGTAATGCAGCCCGCGATGGACATTGGCGTATTCGCTCTCGTAGGCCGTCTTGATCCGCTCGATGACAGCTTTGGGCTTTTGCGCCGAAGCTGCATTGTCGAGATAAACCAATGGTTTCCCATAAGGCGTCAAAGACAGGGCCGGAAAATCCTCCCGGATCTTCGCGACATCGTAGGTCGGCGGGTCGAGCATCAGGTCATGTCCCGCGCTGGCGCAGCCATCGGCTGACGCGATCGGTCAACTCACCTCGGAGCCTCTCGTCGGCGACGTCCTCGATCGCCTCGTCCACGAAGGCCTCGAGCAGCAAGGCCTGCGCTTCCTTCAGAGGGATCCCCCGCGCGCGGAGGTAGAAAAGCTGATCATCGTCGAGCGCCCCGACGGTGGCGCCGTGGCCGCAGACGACATCGTCGGCGAAGATCTCGAGTTCGGGCTTGTTGTACATGGCCGAGCCTTCGTCGAGGAACACGGCCTTGGACAGCATCTTGCCATTTGTTTTCTGTGTGTCGGGGGTGACGACGACCTTGCCCTGGTAGATGCCGGTCGAATGCCCATTGAGGATATGCTTGTAGAGTTTGCGGTTTTTGTAATGGGGCGCCGTGTGGGTGAGGACGAGGGTGGTGTCGGCATGGCACTGCCCATCGAGCAGCGAGGCCCCGCGAAAATGAGCGGTGGAGCTGGGGCCGGCGAACTCGAGGTAGGTCTGCCGCCGCGTGGTCCCGGCCGTGGCGATCAACGTCGAGCTGAGGAGCTTCGCCTCCCGCCCGAGCCGGATCAGCGCCGTGCCGACGTGGAGCATCTCGGCGCCAAGGTCGGTCACCAGGCAGACGTGGTCGAGGCTGGCTCCGTCGCCGACGCTCACCACGAGGACGCTGTTCGCCTGCGTCCGGGTCCGCTCCAGCACCGCGTGCCGTTCGACGATGCTGACGGACGCCCTCGCGCCCAAGCGAACCGAATGGCGCAGATAGACGGACGCCGCTGTCCTGCCGGAGGTGATCGACAGGATTTCGACTGGCGTGGCGCTGACGACACCGGCCGCGATCTCCACTTCGGCGCCGCCCTGACAAAAGGCGGCATTGAGGGACACGACGGATTCGCCGCGTCCGAGGGCCTCGGCGGCCGCGAGGTCGCCCACGTTCGCGGACGCCTCGCGTGCCGACCCCACGCTGATGCCCGGAGCGAGAGGACCGAGGTCCGACAGATCAGCCGCATAGGCACCGTCGAGCAGCACGACGCGCCCACCCGGCGCCGGCGGCAGCGTCGCGATGAAGACCTTGGCCCCGGCGATCGCCCCGGCACCCGGCGCTGCCGCAGGCGGCAGCGCCTCGCGCATCAGGGCGCGGAGATCGGTGTAGTGCCAGGCTTCGATGCGGCGGTGCGGGAGCCCAGCCGCCGCGAAGGCCGCGAAGGCATCGTCGCGACGGCCGGCGGCCTCACCAGGACCCTGTGACGACCTGAAGGCACGGAACTGCTCCGCGAGCGACTTTTCGGCCACCGTGGCAAACGGGACGACGGCGTTCATGGCTGTGTCTCAGGCGGCATCCGCGACGTAATCGCGGTAGCCGTTCTTTTCGAGTTCCAGGGCCAGCGCGGCATCGCCCGTCTTGATGATCCGGCCCTTGGACATGATGTGGACCACGTCCGGCCTGATGTAATCGAGAAGCCGCTGGTAGTGGGTAATGACCAGGAAGCCCCGGTTGGCAGCCCGGAGCGCGTTGACGCCATCCGCAACGATGCGGAGCGCGTCGATGTCGAGACCGGAATCGGTCTCATCGAGGAGGCCGTAGCGGGGCTGCAGAAGAGCCATCTGGAGAATTTCCATCCGCTTCTTCTCGCCACCCGAAAAGCCGACGTTGAGCGGCCGCTTCAGCATGTCGGGGTCGACTTCGAGCTTGGCGGCTCCGTCGCGCACGAGGCGCATGAAGTCCGGCGTCAGCATCTCCTTCTCGCCGCGCGCCTTGCGCTGGGAATTGAGCGCCGCCTTCAGGAACGTCATGGTGGCGACGCCCGGGATCTCGACCGGATACTGAAAGGCCAGGAACAGCCCCTTGGCGGCCCGCACGTCCGGGTCCATGTCGAGCACATTCTCGCCGTCGAGCAGCACTTCGCCCGCGGTGACGTCATAGTCCGACCGACCCGCGATCACGTAGGAGAGGGTGGACTTGCCCGACCCGTTCGGCCCCATTATGGCCGCGACCTCGCCGGGCTTGATCTCGAGATCGAGCCCATTGAGAATTTTCTTGCCCTCGACTTCGACGTGGAGGTTCCTGACTTCAAGCATCGAAACGCTGTCTTTCGATATGGCGGTGTCGTATCGCCCTGAAAAATACCTGAGCTTCCCTCGACCCCGCGCCCGGGGTCGAACCTGTCACTCACCAGTTCACGCCTGCTCCCGATCCGGTCCAGCCGGGTCTTCATGACGGCGACCTCGCCATGGTCGTAATCCTGCAGGGTCGCGACGCCGGCGAACTGCTGGCGCATCGCGGTCATCTCGACCCTCAAGCCACGCATGGCATCCGCCATCTTCGCCATATCGTTCCGAATGGCCCGCAGATGCTCCAGCACGAGACTGCCCGGCCCCGCCATCAGCCGACGCTCCCTTCGAGCGAGATGGCGATCAACTTCTGTGCCTCGACGGCGAATTCCATCGGCAGTTGCTGGAGGACGTCACGCACGAAGCCGTTGACGATCAAGGCTGTCGCCTCCTCGGCCGACAGCCCGCGCTGACGGCAATAGAAGAGCTGATCCTCCGAGATCTTCGAAGTCGTAGCCTCGTGCTCGAAAACGGCGGTGGCAGTCTTGGCTTCGATGTAGGGCACCGTGTGGGCGCCGCAATGTTCGCCGATCAACAGGGAGTCGCAATTGGTGAAATTGCGCGCGTTGGTGGCCTTGCGATGGGCGGATACGAGGCCCCGATAGGTGTTGTCGGACCGCCCCGCCGCGATGCCCTTGGAGATGATCCGGCTCGTCGTGTCCTTGCCGAGGTGGATCATCTTGGTGCCGCTGTCGACCTGCTGCCTGCCGTTCGAGATCGCGATCGAATAGAATTCGCCGCGAGAGTTGTCGCCGCGCAGGATGCAGGACGGGTACTTCCAGGTGATGGCCGAGCCGGTCTCCACCTGCGTCCAGGAAATCTTCGCCCGATCACCCCGGCAGTCGCCTCGCTTGGTCACGAAATTGTAGATTCCGCCCCTGCCCTCGCTGTCGCCGGGATACCAGTTCTGCACGGTGGAATACTTGATCTCGGCGTCCTCCCGCGCCACGAGTTCGACCACCGCTGCGTGCAACTGGTTCTCATCGCGCATCGGTGCCGTGCAGCCTTCGAGATAGCTGACATAGGAGCCTTTGTCGGCGATGATCAGCGTGCGCTCGAACTGGCCGGTGTTCTTCTCGTTGATGCGGAAATAGGTCGACAATTCCATCGGGCAGCGCACGCCCGGCGGGATGTAGACAAAGGAGCCATCGGAAAAGACCGCCGAATTGAGCGTGGCGAAGAAATTATCGGTCACCGGCACCACGGAACCGAGATACTGTTTCACCAGATCGGGATGGGTGTGAACCGCTTCCGAGATCGGGCAGAAGATGACGCCCGTCTTGGCAAGCTCGGCCTTGAACGTCGTCGCGACCGAGACGCTGTCGAACACGGCGTCGACGGCGACGCGCGGACGCTCGACGCCCGCGAGGATCTCCTGCTCGCGCAGCGGAATGCCGAGCTTCTCGTAGGTGCGCAGCAGTTCGGGGTCGACGTCCTCGAGCGAGGTCGGACCCGGAGTCTTCTTGGGAGCCGAGTAGTAATAGAGATCCTGGAAGTCGATCTGCGGGTAGTCGACCCGCGCCCAGTCAGGCTCGCGCAAGGTGAGGAAGCGACGGTAGGCATCGAGCCGCCAATCCGTCAGCCACTCGGGCTCACCCTTCTTGGCCGAGATGAAGCGAACCGTCGCCTCCGACAGGCCCCTCGCGGCCGTCTCGGATTCGATGTCGGTGACGAAACCGTATTTGTATTCGCTGACGTCGATCGACTTGACGCGTTCGACGGTCTCTTGGACTGCCGCCATCTTCCATCTCCCGTTCCAGCCCGAAAGAGGGGCCGAAGTGCATCGAAGCGGCTCGCGCCTCTTCGCATGAAATCACGCGGCCGACCGCAGGGGTCGCCGCATGCGTCGCAATGCCCCCGTCAGCACAACCATCAGTCCGTCGATCTCGGACGCAACCGACCGCCAGCCGAAACTGATGCGGATCGCGCCTTGTCTGAGATCGTGACCGATGCCCATCGCTTCAAGGACATGCGACCGTCCGACCTTGCCGGACGAGCAGGCCGACCCCGACGAGACCGCGACCCCGCCAAGATCAAGCGCCATCATCAGGCGCTCAGCGGAGACCCCGGGCACCGCGAAGGCGCTGGTATTGGGCAGCCGCGGCGCGGCGCTCCCGAAGATCACCGCGTCGGGCGCGAGGGCGCGAAGCTCGGCCTCGAACCCGTCGCGCAAGCCCCCGAGTCGCGCCCCGTCCGGCCGGCTCACCGCCTCTTCGGCCGCAGCCCCGAAAGCCGCGATCGCCGGGACGTTTTCCGTGCCGCCCCGCAGCCCCCGCTCCTGCCCGCCGCCGCGCACCAAGGCGCGGAGCCGGACCCGGTCCGTCATGACCGCGACCGCGCCCGCACCCGCGATCCCCCCGAGCTTGTGACCCGAGAGCAGCACCACGTCGGCGCCAAGCGCATCCGAATCGCAGGGAACCCGCCCCGCCGCCTGGACGGCATCGCAGACGACGATGCCGCCACTGCCCCTCACGATTTCCGAGGCCTCCCGCACCGGCTGAATGACACCGGTTTCGTTGTTCGCCGCCTGCAGGGCCAGAAGCGCAGGACCGCCGCTTCGGGAGATAGTACGGAGCCGATCGAGGTCCAGCGTTCCATTGCCGAGCAAGGGGACGACATCGACGTCTGGCGCACCATATCCATGGCCGGCCAGCACCGCTGCATGCTCCCCTGCGCCGACCAGCAACCGGCCCACTGTCGTGCCATCACCAAGCGCGACGTCGCGCAAGGCCAGGTTGGCGGCTTCCGTTCCCCCGGACGTGAAACACACCCGGCCAGGATCCCCGTCAATCGCAGTTGCGACCTGGCGACGCGCGGCCTCGAGGAAAGCCCGCGCCCGCCGGCCCTCATCATGAACCGACGACGGATTGCCGCCGACCGCCATTGCAGCCAATGCCGCATCGCGTGCGCATGCCCGCACCGGCGCGGTGGCATTGTAGTCGAGGTAGATTCGCGGACCTCCCATAGACATATTCAAAAGTCTTGCAATTTCGAGGGCCGGCCATGTTAAGACGCCTCGCTCGCAAGCCGAGCATAGCCGCTCGGCTTGAAGGACAGCGTCCTGTTAGAATTATTCTAACAGGGGTACGAGCAGTGCCGGAAGGTGTCAAGCGACGCGCGTGGAAGCATGGCGTTCGATGAGCCCTCGCGGCTTCATGGCAGGCATGCGGCGCGGGGCCGCGGATGCGAAGTCTGTACAGCGTGACCTTGGTCCGTCCTTGGGCGCTCATGCCAATCCGGAGATGCAATGCCTGAGGTGATTTTCAACGGACCGGCCGATCGGCTCGAAGAGCGGTTCCATCCCGCGAAGAAACGCGGCGCGCCGATCGCGATCGTTCTGCATCC
>CAXSEU010000031.1:0-14583 GCA_964236485.1 uncultured Lichenihabitans sp.
GTGAAACACCAGGCCCTGCTGGTTCAGCAGCGTGACGTCGTACACCAAGGCTCCTTGATTGCGGCACAATTGAATGTCGATCGCTTCCGCCTGCGCCCTCCGCGCCGCGTCTCTCATCACGCTGAACGGCTGAACGAGCTTGTCGGCCACGAAGAGATCGCGGCTCCGCGCCGACGACAGGCACGCCTCGCGAGGCATCCCCTGGTACTGAGTCTGAGACCATGCGGGCACGGCCGAAACCACACGGAGCAGGAGGACGACGATCGCGACGCGGCGCAGGGCCATGATGGTCCTATGGGCGAAACACGTCATGAACGCCCCATGAATGTTGACGCCCGGAAAGGGGTGCATATACCGTCGGGCTCCGCATACACGAGGGTCTGCCTCCACGCGAGTTTACGGCGCAGCCAGGGTGTCGCAAGGCTCCAACATGGCGCGGCATGCGCCTTGCCCCGCGTGGGTGACTGCGGATCGAGCGGACGAAGCTCAGCCGTGGCGCACCGATCCTCGAAGCCGTCGCACACGCAGGGGCGGGCCGCCTCATCAGGAGAGCCAAAGTGCTGGCTGATCGTCTCGACAGGTTTTTGCGCAGGCGCGGCATCCACTACGGCTGGGTCATTGTCGGGCTGACGTTCTGTGCCATGCTCACCACCGCCGGGGCCATGGGCCTGCCGGGGGCGCTGCTGCTGCCGCTGAGCGGCGAATTCAAATGGAGCGTCGGCGATATCTCGTCCGCGCTCGCGCTCCGCATCGCGCTCTATGGGCTGATGGCGCCCTTCGCGGCCGCCTTCATGAACCGCTTCGGCTTGCGGGCGGTGATCACCACGGCCGTGACGATGATCGCGCTCGCGCTTTTGCTGGCGACGGTGATGAACGCCTATTGGCAGTTGATGGTGCTCTGGGGCGTCGTGGTCGGCCTCGGCACCGGTCTCACGGCGATGGTGCTCGGCGCCACGGTGGCCAACCGCTGGTTCGTGAGGCATCGGGGCCTCGTGCTCGGGGTATTGACCGCCAGCAGCGCCACCGGGCAGCTCGCCTTCCTGCCGCTGGCGACGTCGCTTGTCAGCCATGTGGGATGGCGCATGGCGCTGCTTCCCACCGTGGGAGCCTGTCTGGCCGTGGCAATCCTCGTAGTGCTGTTCATGCGCGACCGGCCCGCCGACCTTGGCCTCGCGGCTTTCGGCGAGGAGATCGGCGCCGCCTCGGGCCCGCCGGCCGGAGCGGGCGCCGACCCCATTCGCCAGGCCTTTGCGACGCTCCGCACGGCCGGGCAGGTTCCCGCCTTCTGGGCCTTGTTCGCCACCTTCTTCATCTGCGGTCTTTCGACGAACGGGCTGATCCAGTCGCACTTCATCGCCTTTTGCGCCGATTACGGCATGCCCGAAACGGAGGCCGCCTCGGTGCTGGCCACGATGGGGATCTTCGACTTCTTCGGCACCATCGCGTCCGGCTATCTGTCCGACCGGTTCGACAACCGCTGGCTCCTGTTCTGGTATTACGGGCTGCGCGGCCTCTCGCTCCTGTGGCTGCCCCAGTCCACCTTCAGCTTCTACGGTCTGTCGATCTTCGCGCTGTTCTACGGCCTCGACTGGATCGCCACGGTGCCGCCCACGGTGGGCTTGGCGAACAAGATCTTCGGCCGCCAGAACGGCGCCATGGTATTCGGCTGGGTGTTCACCGGACATCAGCTCGGCGCCGCCTCGGCGACCTTCGCGGCCGGGCAAGCCCGCACCGGGCTCGCCACCTATCTGCCCGCTTTCTACGTGGCCGGCGCCGCCTGCCTCCTGGCATCGCTGATCGCCCTGCTGGCGCGGCCTGGGCGACAGGCCGACACGGCAGTGGCGGCGAGGGCCGCCCCGGCGTAGGACAGGGGGAGCGTCACCTTCGAACGGCAGAACCCCTTGGCCAAGCCCCCCCGCGACTTTCAAGGACCCGGTCGCAGCCGACCCGCCAAGCGTCCAGCCCGTCCCCGTTCGGCCAGCCCGCGGCCTGCGGGCCGGCCGCTCCGGCACGACCCGGCCCACGAACCCTCCGAAACGAGGCGAAGACCCGCCACAGCGTCGGCCGACACGGCGCAAATCTGGGGCGTCCACCCTGTGTCGGAAGCTCTGCGGTCGCCGCGTCGCAAGTTGCTGCGGCTGTTTGCGACCGAATCGGCAGCCGAGCGGATCGCGCCGCTCGCCAGCGCCCGGAATCTAGCGATCGACGTCGTGCCCTCGGAGCTGTTTTCCAGCCGTTTGCCGCGCGACGCGGTTCATCAAGGCCTGTTGCTGGAGACCCGGCCTCTCGAGCCGATCGACCTTGGCGACGTCCCCGACGAGGGAACGGTGCTGGTTCTCGACCAGCTCACCGATCCCCACAATGTCGGCGCCATCCTGCGCACGGCGGCGGCGTTCGGGGTGTCGGCTCTGGTAATGACCGAGCGACATGCGCCGGACCTCTCTGGAACGCTGGCGAAATCCGCCTCCGGGGGGCTCGAACATGTGCCCGTGGTGCTGGTGGTCAACCTGGCGCGGGCGCTGGATCACCTCGGCGACCGAGGGTTTCGACGCGTCGGGCTCGCTTCGGATGGTGAGGCGACGCTCGAGGCGACGGAATCGAGTGGCCCCCTTGCCCTCGTGCTCGGTGCCGAAGGCACGGGTCTGCGCCGGCTGACGCGGGAGCGCTGCGATGTGCTGGCCAGGCTCGACATGCCGGGGCCGATCAAGAGCCTCAACGTGTCGAACGCCTGTGCGGCCGCCCTCATGGTCATCCGGCTGAAGAGAGACCCGTGAGGGGCCCCTAGTAGTAGCTGCCGACCCCGAACCGGTAGACCACGGGTCCGGTGCCATCGCGGGTCGAGCAGAAGCAGTCGGCGCCTTCGTGCGTTCGCCCGCCGCCGACGGTGAGGATCTGCGGCCCGCCGCCGTAGCCGACGGCGTTCAGCGGCGGCTCGGCTAAGCCGGGACCCACCGGCCCGCCGCCCGTCTGCGTGGTGCCCGTGCCGCCGCCCTCCCCGCCGCCCGCCACATACACGCTGCCCGAAGACCCGCCGTAGCCGCCGTAGCCCCCGGCGTAGTTCCCCCCGTAGCCGCCATAGCCCCCGTAGCCGCCATAACCCCGCCCGCGACCACCTCCGAACCCGTAACGCAGCCCCGGCCGGACGCCTCCGAAGCCCCCTCGGCCGCCGCGCCACGCGGTCGCGACGTGCCCATAGCCGTACCCGCCCCGGATTCGGAAACCGTTGGCATAGCCTGGGGCTCGCAAAGCCGTGGCGGTATGCCCGAAGGCGGCTCCGCGGCCGGAGGACCCGAAGGCGTTGCCGCCTCCGGCGCGGAAGCGAACGCCTCCCTGCCCGGCGAAGGCGCCACGATGGCCTGAGCCGCCGGAGCCGCCACCGCCGTGTGGCCGGAACATCATCCCGCCGCCATGGCCGCCACCGCCGTGTCCAGCACCACCGGCCCAGGCTGAACCGCAGAGACCCAGGGCCCAAACGGCCCCACCAATGCAAACAAGAAACTTGGACATGAAATTCTCCGAAACGGGACGGCCCTCCAGCATCGGGGGATGTGTAGCGCTATCCAGCGAAGGCGGAAAAATTTGTTAAGCTTTGGTTAACGTTACGAAACTGTTGCGCGTCCCCGGCGCACTCAATAGGCTGGATCGAAAGATGCTCCGGGCGAACCCGGTGGCTTTCGGCTGGGGAGACGCGGCAATGCCGTCGAATGGCAAATCATCGGACCTGACGGGGCGGGGTTTCGGACCAGCGGGCAGGCCGGCCATGGACGCCGTGGCGACGGACCGCGAAACCCTCGCCATTCTGCGCGATCCGGACTTCCAGATGCTGGTGCGCGAGCGGACCGCCTTCGGCTGGCTCCTGTCGCTGCTGATGCTGGCCGTCTACCTCACCTTCATCTTCCTCGTCGCCTTCGCGCCGAACCTGATGGCGACGAAGCTCCCGGGCGGGGTCATCTCCCTGGGCATCCTGCTCGGTCTATGCGTGATCCTCTTCGCGGTGGTTCTGACCGGACTTTATGTTTGGCGGGCCAATGCCCGGTTCGACGGTCTCGGCCGGGACCTGCTGGCGGGGCGACGGTCGTGACGAGGCGCGCGCTCGGCGGCATCGTCGCGGCCTCCATGGCTTCAATCCTGCCGATCGGCCCTGCTGCGGCGGCCGGACTGGATGTCGGCAACGTCGACAAGCAGGGCATCAATCTGACCGCGATCGCCATCTTCCTGGCGTTCGTTCTCGGAACGCTCTACATCACCTACCGGGCCGCGCGATCCACTCGCTCGGCGCAGGATTTCTACGCGGCGGGCGGCGGCATATCGCCCTTTCGCAACGCGCTGGCCATCGCGGGCGATTATATGTCGGCTGCCTCCTTCCTCGGCATATCGAGCTTGGTTTTCTCGTCGGGCTTCGACGGGCTGATCTACTCCATCGGCTTCCTGGTCGGATGGCCCATCGTTCTGTTCCTGATCGCCGAGCGCCTGCGAAACCTCGGCAAGTTCACCTTCGCCGACGTCGCCTCGTTCCGGCTCGCGCCCGGGCCCGTCCGCACCCTCTCGGCGATCGGCACCCTGGTCGTGGTGGCGCTCTACCTGATCGCCCAGATGGTCGGCGCCGGGCAACTCATCAAGCTTTTGTTCGGGCTCGACTACCTGTACGCCGTCGTCATCGTCGGCCTTCTGATGACGATCTATGTGGCGTTCGGCGGAATGAAGGCCACCACGTGGGTGCAGGTCATCAAGGCCTGCATGCTGCTGTTCGGGTCCACCGTCATGGCTCTCGCGGTGCTCTGGCATTTCGGCTTCAGCCTCGACGCGATGTTCTCCGACGCGGTCAAGGTCCACCCCAAGGGCGAGGCGATCATGGCGCCGGGCGGCTTCGTCAAGGATCGGATATCGACGATCTCGCTCGGCGTCGCACTCATGTTCGGCACAGCCGGGCTGCCTCACATCCTGATGCGCTTCTTCACCGTCAAGGACGCGATCGCAGCCCGGAAATCGGTCTTCTACGCAACGGGCCTCATCGGCTACTTCTACGTGCTGACCTTCATCATCGGCTTTGGCGCCATCACCTTCCTGATGCCCGACGCCGCCTATTACACCGTGGCGGCGGACGGCACCTACAACAAGATCACCGGCATCCTCGGCGGCGCCAACATGCCGGCCGTGCACCTCGCCAACGCCACCGGGGGCTCGGTCTTCTTCGGCTTCATATCGGCCGTGACCTTCGCCACCATCCTGGCCGTCGTGGCCGGCCTGACCCTGGCCGCGGCCTCGGCCATCAGCCATGACCTCTATGCTTCGGTCATCGCTCGCGGACGCGTCTCGGAGGCGCAGGAAGTCCGGCTGTCGAAGATCTCCGCGCTGGCGATCGGCGTCCTCGCCATCTTCCTGGGCTATGTCTTCGAGAAGCCGAAGACATCGCCCAACCATGTCGCGATGAGGGTGGGTGGCGGCGAGCTGCAACTTCCCCGTGCTGCTGATGTCGATCATGTGGCGCGGAACGACGACGCAGGGCGCGCTGATCGGGGGTCTGCTGGGACTTGTCTCCGCAGTCGTCATGGTGGTGCTGAGCAAGGCTGTCTGGGTGACGACCTTGGGAAATCCGGCGCCCATCTTCCCCTACGACAACCCCGCCTTGTTCTCCATGCCGCTCGCCTTCGCCGGCATCTGGCTCTTTTCCGTCCTCGACGAGAGCCGCCGGGCCGAAAGGGAGCGGGCTGCCTTCGATGCGCAGTTCGTCCGGTCGGAGACCGGTATCGGAGCGTCGACCGCGGAGGCGCATTGACGCGGTTGGCCGCGCCGGAAGACGCGGTTGGCCGCGCCGGAAGACGCGGCTGACATCGCCCGGTGAGATGGAGCGCGGGGCGAGACGCGCCAGCGTAATGTACAGTTTGTTGACGCATAAATATTTATATATCGAATTTTTCCAGGGAATTGATACGCTAGACCTTGAGGTCTCACGACGGAAGGATCACCTCTCGTATGCGGCCGGGGCACGCGCCGCGCCGTCCGTCGTTTGGATCCCTGTTCATGAGCCAAGCCATCACCGCGAGCCGCCTCAACGATGGCGCGGTCGTGTTCCTCGGAGCCGACGCGACCTGGACCGAGCGGCTCGACGGGGCGCGCCTCTTCGGCACGAAGGACGATGCCGCGATCGGCCTTGAGGCGGCGAAGCGCGATGAAGGCCGCAATCTCGTCGTCGACGTCTACGCCATCGACATCTCCACCAAGGGCGGCGGCGCCGTCCCGACGAAGCTCCGCGAGCTCATCCGGGCGCGAGGGCCGAGCGTGCACCCCGAACACGCCAAGCCGGGGTCATTTCCCGCCACCGCACCCGAGGACGACCATGTATCGGTATGACGAATTCGATGCGAGGTTCGTGGCCGAGCGCGTCGCGCAGTTTCGCGACCAGGTGGGCCGGCGCCTCGCCGGGGATTTGACCGAGGACGAATTCAAGCTGCACCGGCTCATGAACGGCGTCTACCTGCAGCTGCATGCCTACATGCTGCGGATAGCCATTCCTTACGGGTCGCTTTCCTCGCGGCAGCTGCGCATGCTGGCCCATATCGCTCGCCGCTACGATCGCGGCTACGGGCACTTCACGACGCGGCAGAACATCCAGTTCAACTGGCCCGCGCTGAGCGATTGCCCGGATATCCTGGCGGAACTTGCCACGGTCGAGATGCACGCCATCCAGACGTCCGGCAATTGCATCCGCAACGTCACGGCCGACCATTTCGCCGGCGCGGCCGCCGACGAGGTCGCCGACCCTCGGCCCTACGCCGAGATTTTGCGGCAATGGTCCTCGCTGCATCCCGAATACTCGTTCCTGCCGCGCAAGTTCAAGATCGCCGTGACGGGTGCGCCGCATGACCGCGCCGTGATCCAGAGCCACGACATCGGCCTTCAGGTGGTGAGGAACGAGGCCGGCGAACTCGGCTTCAAGGTCTATGTCGGCGGCGGGCTCGGCCGCACCCCGATGATCGGCTTCAAGATCCGCGACTTCCTGCCCGAGGCGGATCTGCTCGCCTATGCGGACGCGATCGTGCGCGTCTACAATCTCGAGGGCCGCCGCGACAACAAGTACAAGGCGCGCATCAAGATCCTGGTGCACGAGAAAGGCGCGGGACCTATGCGAGACGCCGTCGAGGCCGAGTTCGCCAAGGGTCCCAAGGGCCTCGGC
This sequence comes from uncultured Lichenihabitans sp., assembly GCA_964236485.1. Lineage (GTDB taxonomy): Bacteria > Pseudomonadota > Alphaproteobacteria > Rhizobiales > Beijerinckiaceae > Lichenihabitans. Next base: position 7,175 of record CAXSEU010000031.1, read on the forward strand.
CTGCCGGCCGCCGACATCGAGCGCATCCGCGGCTATTTCGCTCCGCCGGCCCTGGAGGCGAGGCTTGCCGTCTCGGCCTCCATCGAGGCGCGGCGGAACGATGACCCGCGCTTCGCGTCCTTCGTCGACGTCAACGTCGTCGCGCACAAGGTGCCGGGCCATGGCATCGTGACGATCTCGCTGAAGCCCATCGGGGGCATTCCGGGCGACGCCACGGCCGAACAGATGGAGCTGATCGCCGACCTCGCGGACCGCTACTCCCATGGGGAGCTGCGCGTGTCGCACGAGCAGAACCTCGTTCTGCCCGACGTGGCGCTCGACGACATGCCGGCCCTCTACGATGCGCTCCACAGCGCCGGCCTCGCCACGCCCAACGCCGGGCTCGTCACCGACATCATCGCCTGCCCGGGCCTCGACTACTGCGCCCTCGCCACCGCCCGCTCGATCCCGGTGGCGCAACGCATCTCCGAGCGTTTCGGCGAAGGCGCCCGCGCGGTCGAGATCGGTTCGCTGAAGATCAAGATCTCGGGCTGCATCAACGCCTGCGGCCATCATCACGTCGGGCACATCGGCATCCTGGGCCTCGACCGGAAAGGCGAGGAAACCTACCAGATCACGCTCGGCGGGTCCGGCGACGAGACCGCGTCGCTGGGCGACCTCACCGGTCCGGGCTTCTCGACTGACGACGTCGTCGACGCGATCGAGACCGTCGTCGATACCTACCTCGGCCTGCGGCAGGACCGGGCCGAGGACTTCCTAGCCGCGTATCGCCGGGTCGGCATGGCGCCCTTCAAGAAGGCGCTGTACGACCGGAATGTCGGCGAAGGGATATGAGCGATGAGCGTTCATGATGTGACGCTGTTCGGAGACCAGGTCGCGGCCTCCCGGCTCGGCAAGCGCTTCGCCGCCATGGATTCGGCGGCGCTGCTGCGCCTCGCCATCAAGGATCTCTATCCGGGCCGCATCGCCCTGGTGTCGAGCTTCGGCGCCGACTCGGCCGTGCTGTTGCACATGGTGGCTTCGGTCGACGCGGCGACGCCGGTCATCTTCGTCGACACTGGCTTCCTGTTTCCCGAAACGCTCGCCTATAGGGACGAGTTGACGAGCCTCCTCGGCCTGACGGACGTCCGCTCGATTCAGCCGTCGGCGGACGACCTCGCCACGCTCGATCCCGAAGGTTTCCTGTGGTCGACCGATCCGGACGCCTGCTGCGAGATCCGCAAGGTCGCCCCGCTTGCCACCGCGGTCGAGGGCTATGACGCCTGGATCACCGGGCGCAAACGCTTCCAGAGCGGCACCCGTGCCACCCTGCCGCTGTTCGAGGCGGAGGGCGAGCGTGTCAAGGTCAACCCGTTGGCCGGCTGGGGCGCCTCCGAGCTTCTGGCCTATCTCGATCGGCACGGTTTGCCGCGCCACAAGATGGTGGCCAAGGGCTATCCGTCGATCGGCTGCATTCCGTGCACGTCTCCGGTGCGGGCCGGGGAAGATCCCCGCGCCGGCCGATGGAGGGGACGCGGCAAGGTCGAATGCGGTATCCATCTCGGCGCGCTCAATGCCGGATCGGATATCTGATGCGCCTTTACAAGAACGGCGCCTTCGTGGACGACGTCTGGACCAGGCTCGCCGAAGATCAGGTGCCCCGCGAAGGAGCCTCGATCCTGGCGCTGAAGCAATGGTTGGCGCTCAGCGTGGAGCGGGGCCGCGTCGATATGCCGCTCGGGGTGAGGGTCGAGGCCGGCGAGACCATCGAGGCGCTGTTGTCCGACTTGGGCCGCCTGTCTCTGATCGAGCTCGTCTTCCCGAAGTTCAACGACGGGCGCTCGTTCTCGAAGGCCTCGGTGCTGCGGGGCCAGCTTGGGTTCGCGGGCGAGATCCGCGCCGTCGGCGAAGTGCTGTGGGACCAGCTGCAACTCATGCGCCGGTGCGGCTTCGATGCCTTCGCAATCGAGAACGAGCCGACTCTGCGGGCGCTCGATGCCGGCAAGCCGCCCTTCATGGACGAGTTTTACCAGCCTGGCCTCGGTGGCGAGATGGCCGCCGAGGCCAGTCGGCCATGGCTGCGGCGGATCGCGGGGTAGATCGGCATTAACGTCTTGCGGGGGAGTCTTCGCGTGGCAACACCGACCCCGGATGGCACCCTTGCGTCGTCCTATGACGATGCACCCTGGCGCTCGGCGGCACGGGCACTCACCGCGACGCCAAGGAGCCGGTCCTCTCGGTCCACCACCGGCAGTTCACCCGAGGGTTCGGCCCGCAGCCGCTCGAGGGCCTCCGCTTCGCTGGCGTCCGCGTCAAGCGGCGTGACGGGCTTCATGAGGTCGGCGGCGGCGGCGGTCGACAGCACCGGCGGCAGCGCCCCGGGATGCCCCGCGTCGGCGGCATCGATCCGTCCGGCCAGATGTGCCTTCTCGTCGATGACGTAGAGTGGTCTCAAGCCTTCTCGGACGAGGCGTTCCAGCACCTCGGGGTAGTTGGCGGCGACCGAGATCGTCTCCACCTCGGGCGCCAGCAGGTGACCATAGTGCGGGCAGACCGCGGGCGATCCGGCCCCGGCGGCAATTCGGCCGACGTGCAGCCGCCCGGTATAGACGGAGCGGCGATCGAGCCTTCGCGCCGTGATGCTGGCACCGGCCACCGCGAACAGCACCGGCACCATCATGGGCACCATGTTGTCGGTGAGCTCCAGCATGAGCACGATGGCCGTGATGGGCGCCTGCATGCTGGCCGCGAGGACCGCGGCCGCCCCGATGAGCGCGTAACTGCCGGGCGCGGCCCCCGGCCAGATCAGGGCCCAGAAGCGGCCGAGCGAGCCGCCCAGCGTCGCGCCGAACATCACGCTCGGCGTGAACAACCCGCCCGGCGCGCCGCTGCCGAGGCAGGCGGCGGTCAGCAGCGGCTTGAGGGCGGTGAGCGCCAGCAGGAGCGGAATCGCGAGGGCGCCGTTGAAGCCGAGTTCCGCCGGGTCCTTGCCGTTGCCGAGAAGCTGCGGAAACCAGATGGAAACCACCGCCAGCGCCGCGAAGACGACGACCGGCGCCGTCATGGCGATGCCCTGCTTCGGCTTGAACCCGTCGGCCGTCACGATCAGGCGGACGAAGGCCACGCTCGCACAGCCGGCGATCGGACCGAAGACGATCGACCAGACGAGTTCGCTGGAACCGACCGGATAGGAGGGGACGTCATAGGTCGGCTGGTTGGGCAGGAAGAGCCACGACACCAGGGTGGCGACGACGGAGACCACGACCGCCGGCGGCACAAGGGCAAGCGCCAATGTGCCGAGCAGCACCTCCAGCGAAAACAGCGCCCCGCCCAGCGGGACGTTGTAGACGGCGCCCATTCCGGCCCCGGCGCCGCACGCGGCGAGCAGGCGCGATTCGGCGGAGGTCAGCTTCCCCATGCGGCTCAACCAGCTGGCGATTGCCGCACCGGTCTGCTTGGGGGCGGATTCCCGTCCCAGCGACGCGCCCATGGCGACCAGCACGATGGAGAACGCCGCCTGGATGATGGTCTTGACCGCGGGCATCCGGCCCGAATGGAACCAGATCCGCTCGTTCAGCTCACCCCCGTGCCCGCCGGAGCTGCGCTTGAGCAGCCAAACGCCGGCGCTGGCGAGGAGACCGGCGGCGCACACCACGACCACCCGGCGCATCACCGGCGCCTTCTGGACGGCATCGAGGAAATCGCCGCTGTCGTAGGCGTAGCACAGATGTTGCACCGCGCGCAGCAGCCACATCAACAAGCCGGCGCCGACCCCGGTGCCGATCCCGGTCAGCACCGCCAGGGCCCAGAAGCGTGGTGAAAACCCAAGAAAATGGCCGCCCGCCGCATCGTTCGGCTGCGCCGGGCTTTGGCCAGAGCGCGAAAGCGCGGCGGCGGGGGGCTTATCCACTACCGGCGAACCGCGCGCCGGGGTCGCCACGTCCAGCCGGCCGGGTGGTCATAGGTTCGTGGCATCTGGCGAGCTATGCCTGGAACGGGTGAAGGCGCGATCGGCGGACGTCGCCACGATCGGCGGAAGGATCGCATGACGTACATCGAGAGCTACTGGAAAATCCAGTAGCTCTTGAAAGCGTGAGCGGTCTTCCACTGCTGCAGCGAAGCCTCGCCGTCGCAGGACGTACTGACGGGTTCGCGCTCCACCTTGAATTCCACGTCGTCGAGGTCGCCGAACAGGAAGCACTCGTCCTTGTAGTCGCCCAGCATTCGATTCTTGAAGCGCAGCGTGACCTTGGTGACCGCTGTCTCAAGGGCGCGCCCCTTCCAGTCCGACACGCCATAGTCGGCAAGCTCCGCATTCTCGCTCATCAGGTCCCATCGGTCCGCCAGATAGGCCCGGAACCGGCCCGCGAAGTTCGGGAATTTCGCCGGCGCCACCTCGTGTTCATCGAAGGGGCTGTCGGTGTAGTCCTTGACATATCCGGCGATGCGGGCCGCCGCCGCCTTGGCGGCCGGCTCATAGCGCTGGCGCGACGCCGTCTGCTGGGCGGAAAGTTTCGCCGCCTCGTCGGCCCTTCGCATCGCGTCCAGCTTGCGCTCTTCCTCGGCCTTGCGGATGCGTTCGGCGGCCTGGGCCTCGGCGGCGAGTTTCGCAGCCAGGATGGCCTCGTGGGCCGCCTGCACCTCGGCGGACGCGATCCACAGGGTCGAGAACCGGAAGGCCGTCTGATCCCGCCTGAAGCCGTCCGCCAAGGTCTTCAGGTCGGCGGCGGCCGCGTAGATGGCACCGCACTGACCGTGCTTGCCGTCGACGAACGCATTCTCGACGGTCGTCGCAACGGGCTCGGGTTGCGCGCCCATGTCGGCGGATAGCTTGTCCCTGCGTGAAGCCAGCAGTTGCAGTTGCGCGTCCCGTCTGTCGTCGGCCGCGACGCAAAGCGCGGGCGCGTGTGTCTGCATCAAGATGACGCCGAAGCCGTCCTTTGCCCCACGCGCGACGTCGTTGGCGATTTCATCCGCCTTGACCGCATCGGCAGTCGCCGCGGCCTTCACCTGTGCGTCCGTCACGCTGGCGAGACTCTTGAACTCGTCCTTCTCCAGCGCCGCGACGAGCGCCAGCGCGTAGGATGGCTGCTCCCTGAGGAAGGTGCCTCTTCTGGTGGCGACGATGTCATAGGAGGTCAGGCGATCCGCGTCGCAAGGCTGGTCGGTCAAAGCCAGCGTCTTGAGGTCGTAAGCCGACAAGGCGGACCTCACCACGCTAGCCGCATCCTCCTCGAGCGGATGGCCGAAAAGGCATGCGTCGGCACGGCCACCCTCGAAGACGAGTTCCCCCCGCAGGTTCTTCACGACGTGCGGCGCACCCGCCGAGGTGTTGAACATCAGGACGATGTCCTTCAAGTCCCCGTCGATCAGGAACCGGTTCTTGTCGGTGGCGATCTTGCCGCTGACCTTGGTGACGGCTTCGGGCGCGGTGCCCTTATCGCCACCCCCTGGCTGCAGGCCTGGCGAAGTTGCGTCGGAAGCGGGCTCCGCCCGCGCGGCGGTGAACGCCACATAGTCCTTTCGCAGACCCGCCTTCTGGATCGCGGCATCGGTCTCCCCGAGCAAGGTCTGCGCGCGTTCCAGATCGGGCGCGCCGAGTGCGCCGTCCGCCTGCTTGATGAGTGGCAGGAACGTGGTTGCGGTGTCGGAGGTGGGATTCTGCGTCACCACACCGATCAGGAACAGCCTCTGCGACTTGAGGGCCCTCAGCGCGTCCCCGAGGTAGCGCGCGTTCTGGCGTTGTTGTTCCTCGAGGCGCTGCGTTTCAAAGGTCGCAAAGCTGGCGTCCCGCCGGAGGGCTCCCGCCAGCGCGACGGTTTTCTGCTCTGTGTCGTCCGGGTCGCCTGCCGACAGCGTGCCGTTGAGCTGGGCGATCTGTTGGAGATAATCGATGAGCTTCGCGTTGCCGGGTTCGGCCTTGACGAAGGCCGACGCTTCGTCGATCAGCCGTTTGGCAGCGACCACGTCATGGTCGAAGCGATCCTGACGCAGACGCGCCGCTGCTTCTCGTCGAGCGGCCTCCGCCTCATCAAGGACCTTCTTCCGGGCCTCGTCGGCCGCCTTCTGTAAGGCCGCCATCTGCTCGGCGTATTGCTTCTGCCGCTCGGCTCGGGCGGCGGCATCGATCCTGCTCTGCTCCGCTTCCCTCTGGGTTTGTTCGACCCGGGATCGCTCCTCCGCATCCGTCATCGCGTTCGGGAGGGGGCTGAGCGGCGTCGCCTCGGAAAATCTCATCACTCCGCCCGGAAGAGCCGGGTTGGAGGCATTCACCAGGGGCTGAGAGGTCCCGGGATTGGTCTCGAATACATCTGGGACCTGACCGCCAGAGGGCACCATGTGACGCGAAAAGAGCTCGTTCGCCATAACGACGGCGATGCGGGACCCGCTCGGAAAAGCACTCGTGTTCCAAGAGATCGTAAATCCGGCGATGCCACCGTTTACAGGAATGAAGCGCGAGTAAGATCCGGTGGTATCGGAACCGCCGGCCACAGCGAAAAACGTCGGCCGAATGACCTTCATGTCGATCCTTCGGCCAGGCACAGGTTCAGTCAGTCGAGCGAAGACATCGGCCATCGAGGCTTCCGTTTCGGGGAAAAACGCGAAGTCGATGTCCATCGAATGGCTGCGGTTCTGGAACGATAGCCCGCGCTTGGTTTCTTTTCGAGCAAGGTTGAACCGGCTCGGAATGACCATCGATGCCTGGGCGAACGGATGATCTGTGAAGTCGAAGCCCCAGCTGTTGAAAATCTCGCCCCCTGTTTCGACGAGCCTGGCAAACGTCTCGGTCGAGATAATGCCGGTCGGAGTCATCCCGTGCTTGAGCTGAAAGCTCGCAATGGCATCGTACAGCCGGCCACCGAACTCCTTTGATGTTATGGCATTGAAATCGCCGGTCGCTATCAACATCAAGTAAAGTTCGTTCCGGTCGCGATCCGCGAGGCGATCGAACATGTCCTTTGCGTCGGCGAAATACGGACGGTTGATCGACGTGGCCTGAGCACCCACCGACTGCGCCATCGGCACGCCAGCCGCCAAGGCTGCGGCGAGAAACAAACTGGCACAACGAACCCTGGTACAACGCATAGCGGCGTTCCCGAACACGCTCACGGACCGTTGAGTTTAGCCGACGTTTGGAGCCTGACAACAGCGAAGGCGCGATCGATGGACAGTGCGAACCGGATTGTCACCGCTTTGGCCGCGTCACACTCCCGCCATCTCCGCATGCGCTGACGCACAGGAAATCCAAGCTCCGCGAGGCACGCCTTGAACCTTTTCAACGATCAGCCGCAGCACGCCGACCAGGTCCCCGAGGCTGGCCCGGGACACCAGCCGGGGCGCCGGCAGGTGCAGCTCGGCCTCGACGCCCTCGTTGCGGTGGCGTCCGATCCAGCCGCCCAGCCGGAGTGCCGCCCCAATCGCCATCCGGT
>CAXSEU010000032.1:0-7920 GCA_964236485.1 uncultured Lichenihabitans sp.
TCGCAGATCGATCTCCTCACGACGGAATCGAACACCATGCAGGGCGTCGACGCCACCGCCCTGTCGGTCAGCATCAGCTCCCTGCAGACGCAGATCCAGGCGTCATACGAGATCACCGCCAAGCTCCAGACCCTGAGCCTGGTGAACTATTTGACTTGAAGTCGGCCGCGGCCCTCCGGGCCCACGCTCAGCTCCGGGACGACGAATGTACCAGAACTCCTACGCAGAAGTCTTGGCCGAAAGTTCGATCGACGCCCGCGCGACGGAACGACAGGCACTCGAACTCGCGATCGCCAAACTCAACCGCGCCCGCGCGACGGCGCCGGGCTCGGCCGAGGAACTCGACGCCATCGAATATACGTCCCGCCTCTGGGCAGCCTTCATCAAGGATCTGGCGAGCCCCGGCAACGATCTGCCCGCCGAGGCCCGGGCCGGCCTGATGAAGACCGGGCTCGGCATCGTGGTGGAAGCGCAACGCATCCAGCTTGGCCTGTCCCGCGACCTCGCGGCCTTGGCCGAAATCTGCGGCATCGTCCGCGACGGACTTGTATAGGGTCGACATGCACATCACGCTCCGAGCCAACGAAAAGATCTACCTCAACGGTGCGGTCCTCAAGGCCGACCGCAAGGTGTCGATCGAACTGCTGAACGACGCGGTGTTCCTGCTGGAATCCCATGTCATGGTCGAGCGGGACGCCACGACGCCGCTGCGCCAGCTCTATTACATCGTGCAATTGATGCTGATGTCGCCGCACGAGATCGCCGAGAACCATGCCATGTTCGTGGCCCAACACCGGGCCATGACGGGCGCCTACGACGATGGCACCGTCCTGCAGGGGCTGGCCAAGGTCGAGTCCCTGGTCGGCAAGCGACGCCACTTCGAGGCCCTCAAGGTCATCCGGACGCTGCTACCGATCGAAGACACCCTGCTTTTCCCCCCTCCCGTGTCGACGCAGGCGCTGGCTGCGGTGTCCTGACCGGAGAGGTCCCATGTCCACCACGCTCTCGCCCCTCGCCTCGACGACGGCCAGTCCGGGCTCCGCCGGCACGAGTTCAAGCTCGTCCAGCGCTTCGACCGCGGCGCAGACCACGGTCGACTACAATTCCTTCCTGACCCTGCTGGTGCAGGAACTGAAGAACCAGGATCCGACCAGTCCGTCCGATCCGACCCAGTATCTCAGCCAGATCGCGACCTTCTCCAACGTGCAGCAGGCCGTGCAGTCCAACAGCAAGCTCGACTCGCTGTTGACCACCACCTCCCTCACGCAGGCGGAAAGCATCATCGGCAAGACCGTGACCTCGGCGGACGGCAGCCGGACGGGCAAGGTCCAGTCGGTGGCGCTGTCGAGCGGCGGATTCCCCACCGCGACCCTGGCGGACGGCACCACCATGACCCTCGATTCGACCATCTCGGTGAGCGGCTCGTGAACGAAGCGGACGCGCTGGGGCTGCTCCAAAGCACCATATGGACCATCATCGTGGCGGCCGGACCGGCGGTCGGCACCGCCATGGTGGTCGGCATCATCGTGGCCCTTTTCCAGGCGCTCACGCAGATCCAGGAAATGACGCTGACCTTCGTGCCGAAGATCGTCTGCGTGCTGCTCGTGCTCAGCCTCACGGCCTCCTTCATCGGCTCGCAGCTGTTCCTCTTCACCGGGCAGGTCTACGCCCGCATCGAGACCGGCCGCTGAACCCTGCGGACCTTCTTCAGCGCCAATCCTCGAGCAGCCTGTCGGCCGACACGATCTCGATCTGCTGGTCGTAGCGTCGGCGATAGATCGCCATCGTGGCATCGTGTCCGTCATCCCAGCCGGAGCAGAGGGCATCGGCGACCACGATCGTACGGTAGCCGAGATCGACCGCGCCGATGACGGTGCCGAGCACGCAGACGTCGGTCTCCCCGCCGGTGACGATCACCGTTTCGATGCCGCGTGCCCTCAGGCGCGCATGGAGACGTCCGTCGAGCCACGGCCCATAGGTGATCTTGTCGAAGATCTCGGCCGGCGGCACGAGTTCGGCGAGGGTCGGCACGAGATCGACCGTGCCGGGCGGCAGGGCGTCGAGGGTAACCTCCGACCAGTGAGCGTAGTAGCGGCGCCAGGCGCCCGGCGCCGCCCCGGCGTTGCGGGCGGGAACGAAGCGGGTGAAGACCGTCTCGGCCGCGTGGGCGCCGGCAATGCGCCGAACGGCAGGCAGGATCCGGTTCATCCAGGGCGTATGCCAGGGTGTCTCATCGGCGAAGAGCTTCTGCATGTCGACGCAAAGGTGAATGACGCGAGCGCCGACCGGTCCGAAGCGCGGCGCACTGTCCTTCCTGCTCACGCGGCTCAACCTTTCGGCACGTTGGCTTCGAGTTCGGCAAGCCAGGCCCGGGCGTTGCCGTCGGAGGGCGCCCGCCAGTCCCCGCGCGGGGAGAGCGAGCCGCCAGCCGCGAGCTTCGGCCCGTTCGGCATCGCCGAGCGCTTGAACTGGCTGAAGCCGAAGAACCGCTGCAGGAAGACCTGCATCCAGCGTCGGATCTCCGCCAAGTCGTAGGCGCGGCGCCGCTCCTCCGGAAAGCCCGGCGGCCAGGCCCCGAGCCCGGCGTCTCCCCAGGCTTGCAAGGCCAGGAAGGCGATCTTCGAGGGCCGGAAACCGTAGCGCAACACGTAGAACAGCGTGAAGTCCTGCAACTCGTAGGGCCCCACCTTGGCCTCGGTGCTCTGCGGCGTCTCCCCGGCCCCGACGGGTACGAGCTCGGGCGAGATCTCGGTCGAGAGAATGCTACCCAGCGTTTCGCCGACGTCCATGCCGAACTGCTCGGTGGCGATGACCCAGCGGATCAGATGCTGGATCAGGGTTTTCGGCACGCCCGCGTTGACGTTGTAGTGCGACATCTGATCGCCGACCCCATAGGTGCACCAGCCAAGCGCGAGTTCGCTGAGGTCGCCGGTGCCGAGCACGATGCCGCCATTGTGGTTTGCGAGCCGGAACAGGTAGTCGGTCCGGAGGCCCGCCTGCACGTTCTCGAAGGTGACATCGTAGTGTGGCTCGCCGCGTCCGAACGGATGGCCCAGATCCCGCAGCATCTGCGTTGCGGCGGGCCGGATATCGAGTTCGTGAGCCTTGACGCCGAGCGCAGCCATCAGCCGATGGGCGTTGCCTCTGGTTTGCTCACCGGTCGCGAAGCCCGGCAGCGTATAGGCCAGGATGTTTTCGCGTGGCAGCCCGAGGAGGTCGAAGGCCGTGGCGGCGACGATCAGGGCCTGGGTGGAATCGAGCCCACCCGAGACGCCGATGACGAGCTTCTCGACCCCAATGGCCTGCAGCCGCTGCTTCAGCCCCGACACCTGGATGTTGTAGGCCTCGTAGCAATCCTGCGCTAGCCGCGCCGGGTTCGCGGGCACGAAGGGGAAGCGTTCGAGGCGCCGCTTGAGGCCGACATCCGCCAGCGGCGGGTCGAGCCGGAACGGCACCTCGCGGAAGGTCTTGGCGGCCCCGCCCCAGACACGCTTGTTGTCCTCGAAGGTGCCCTGCCGGGCGCGCTCCTGGCGCAGCAGGTCGAGATCGATGTCGGCCATCGCCGTCTCGGCCGCGGCGGGGAAGCGCGCGGTTTCGGCCAGCAGGACGCCGTTCTCGTAGATCGAGGTCTGTCCGTCCCAGGCAAGATCGGTCGTCGATTCGCCGGCGCCCGCCGCCGCGTAAAGGTAGGCCGCGAGGCACTGGCCCGACTGCGCCTGGCCGTAGAGGCGGCGTGTCTCAGCCTTGCCGATCGTGATGTTGCTGGCCGAGAGATTGGCCAGGATCGTGGCACCGGCAAGCGCCCCCAGGGCGCTGGGCGCGATCGGCACCCAAAGATCCTCGCAGATCTCAGCATGGGCCACGAAGCCGGGCACATCCTCGGCCCGGAACAGGAGGTCGGTGCCGAAGGGCGCCTCGTAGCGGCCGACGAGGATCCCTTCGGCCTCGCAGTCCGACCCGGAGGCGAAATGCCGATGCTCGTAGAACTCGCGGTAGTTCGGCAGGTAGGTCTTGGGCACGACGCCGAGGATCGCGCCACGGTGGATCGCCACCGCACAATTGTAGATCCGCGCGCCGAAGCGCAGCGGCGCCCCGACGAGGAGCAGCGGCAAGAGTTCGCGCGAGGCCTCGACGATCGTCTCGATCGCCTCGATGGCGGCATCGAGCAGCACGTCCTGCAGCAGCAGGTCGTCGATGCTGTAGCCGGTGACGCAGAGTTCGGGGAACACCGCGAGCCCCACCGCCTCGGCGTCGCAGCGCTGTGCCACCGCGAGGATCGCCCGCGCGTTGGCGGCCGGATCGGCGAGGCTGGTCTTCACCGTGCAGGCCGCGACGCGCAGGAAGCCGTGGCGATAGATCGACCGGAACGTCATTCTGCTCTCGTGGTATCGCGGTTCGTTCCGCGATCATAGCGCCTTTGCGGGTCTCCGAGGAACAGCCGCGGGCGCGGGTCACGACAGGCTTTTCCGCATGAAGATCCGCGCCCTACCGGGGGGATGGTCCGTCACCTGGCCGAAGGCCTCGAAGCCCAGCTTCTCGTAGAAAGCCGGCGCCTGGAAGCTGTAGGTATCGAGCCAGATGCCGATGCAGTTCCTCGCCCGCGCGATGGCTTCCGCCCGCGCCATGATCTCGGTGCCGAGCCCGCACCCGCGCTGGTGTTCGGGGATGAAGATCAGTTCCACCACCAGCCACCGGAAGACCGTATTGCCCCAGAGGCCGCCGACCGTCGCACCGGCCTCGTCCTTCAGCAGGATCGCCAAGGGCGTGATCTCGGGCGGGCCGGCCCGTTCGGCCTCGAATGCCACCAGGTGGGCGTAGATGACCTCGCGGTCCGCGCGGTCCGGCTTCTCGGGAACGATCAGAAGGGACGGGTTTTGGGTCAAGACCAGCTCGATCGGCAGGGACGAGGATCGTCGGAGGCGGTGCCGGTAGCTGTAGGCTAAGGGGGGTTCGAAGCCCGGTCAAACCCGCCGGCTCGTCGACGGGCCGCCGGAGGCGCCGAAAAAGCGGTTTGCAACCACCCCGATCCCTGCCACATTCGTGCCCGGCACGATCCCTGCTTGGACGAGAGGCTCGAAGGCGAACGGAGGCGGCCGGCAGCATGCGATCCTTGACGTCCGCACAGCGCCACGAGGCGCGGTATCGAGGTGATCCCGGCAGTGTCATCGCGGCGGGGCCTCGGGATCAGCCGGGCGTCAGCGAAACGACAGCCTGCAAGCCGCAGTCCGTCGAGGACGCCGCCAAGCTGGTACGGATCGAGAAGGTCACAAAAACCTTCGGCGCCGGTGCGGCCGCCGTCACGGCCCTCGACGACGTATCGCTGACCATCATGGCCAACGAGTTCTTCACGCTGCTCGGGCCGTCGGGCTGCGGCAAGACCACGCTTCTGCGCCTGCTGGCCGGCTTCGAACATCCGACCGCCGGCACCATCCTCCTCGACAACAAGCATGTGGTGGACGACCCGCCCAACAAGCGGCCGGTCAACACCGTGTTTCAGTCCTATGCGCTGTTCCCGCATATGAGTGTCGGGCGCAACGTCGCTTTCGGGCTCGAGCGGCAGGGTCTTCGCGGCCGCGAGGTCGCGGAGCGGGTGGCGGCCATGCTGCGCCTCGTGCGGTTGGAGGCCCTGGCGGACCGCCGGCCCGACCAACTCTCCGGCGGCCAGCAGCAGCGGGTGGCGCTGGCGCGGGCGCTGGCGCCGCAGCCGCGATTGCTGCTGCTCGACGAGCCGCTCTCGGCGCTCGACCTCAAGCTTCGGCGGGGCATGCAGGTCGAGCTCAAGCGCATCCAGCGAGAGACCGGCATCACCTTCGTGCTCGTCACCCACGACCAGGAGGAGGCGCTGTCGATGTCGGACCGGATCGCCGTGATGAACCACGGCCGTGTGCTGCAGCTCGGCCGGCCCGAAGACATCTACGAGCGCCCGGTGTCCCGCTTCGTCGCGGACTTCATCGGCGAAGCCAACGTATTGCCCGGGGACCTCGTCGGACTTCCCGAGGCGGCGTTCGCGGCCATCCGGCCGGAGCGCGTGGAACTGGTGCTCGGCCGGCCGGGCGAGATCGGTCTCGCCGGACGGGTGGTCGAGGTCACTTATCTCGGCGCCGTGACCTCTTGCGCGGTCGTGCTCGACGCCGGACCCACGATCAAGGCCGAGCGGCGGGACCTGCCGGGCCGCCTCGTGCCCGGGCAGGCCGTGACCTGCCTGTTTCCGCCCGATGCCCTCCTGATGCTGGAGGACTGAGCCTTTGGCCGGGGCAAGCCGACGACGCGACGGGGCGCTGTTGCTGGCGGGCCCGGCGATGCTCACCATCGTGGTCTTCATGCTGCTGCCGATGGGGATCGCGCTGGTCTATTCGCTGATGACGCCGAGCCCCTACGGCGGGGTGCAGCACCCGTTCACGCCGGCGTCCTACATCCGCTTCTTCTACGATCGCGATCTCGACGACGCCCTGGTCTTCGATACCACATACCTCCAGATCTTCGCCCGCTCGCTCGTGCAAGCCCTGCTGGCAACCGTGATCTGCCTCGCCATCGGCCTGCCGCTCGCCTGGTACATGGCGACGCGCCCGCCCCGCGTGAGGCAGATCCTCGTGCTCCTGGTGACGATCCCGTTCTGGACCAACCTCCTGATCCGCACCTATTGCTGGGTGCTGCTGCTGCGCGACCAGGGCCTCGTCAACGAGGCCCTGCAGGCCACGGGCCTGACCTCGGCGCCGATCACCTTCCTCTATTCGGACGGCGCGGTGCTGCTCGGCATCGTCTATTCGAGCCTCCCCTTCATGGTGCTGCCGATCTACGGCGCGCTGGAAAAGGTCGATCCGCGCATGATCGAGGCGGCTTACGACCTCTATGCCGACCGCTGGGCCATCATGCGCCGCCTCGTCTGGCCGCTGGCGAAGCCCGGTGCGGCGGCGGGTGTGCTGCTGGTCTTCGTGCCAGCCCTCGGATCGTTCCTGGCTCCCGACATCCTCGGGGGCGGCAAGAAGCTGATGATCGGAACCCTGATCCAGCAGCAGTTCACCACCGGGCGCGACTGGTCCTTCGGCGCCGCGCTCTCCATGATCCTCATGGTCTTCGTGCTCGGATCGCTGATGTGGAGCGCCTGGCGCCGCGTCGGCCGCATGGTGCCCGCGTGAGGGCCGGGGGGTTTGACTGGCGTTGCGCCACGATCGGAGCGGCGGCATGAGGGCCGGGGGGTTCGACTGGCGCCGCATGCCGGAACACCAGGCGCTGAGCTGGGCGGCGATGATCTTCCTCTACGCGCCCCTCGTCGTTCTCGTCATCTTCGCCTTCAACGCCAACCACGCCGCCTTGATCTGGAGCGGCTTCAGCACGCAATGGTTCTTCAAGGCCTTCGCAAACGCGGATCTGCGGCGCGCGGCCTCGAACAGCGTCGTCGTGGCCCTGGTCGCCACCCCGGTCTCGACGCTGTTCGCCCTTCCGGCGGCGCTGGCCTTCGAGCGCGGCCGTTTCTTTCCCGGCCGCTCCGCCGGCGAAGCCCTCATCGCCCTGCCGCTGGTGGCGCCCGAAATCGTGACCGCCATCGCCACGCTGATCTTCTTCGAGGCCATCGGGCTGAGGGCGGGGCTCTTCAACATCATCCTGGCGCACGTGGTGTTCTGCATTCCCTTCGCGGTGCTGCCGATCCGGGCGCGCCTGCGCGAAATGCCGCGCGACGTCGAGGACGCGGCGCGCGACCTCTACGCCGACCCCTGGCAGGTCTTCCGGCGCGTCACCCTGCCGCTGCTCATGCCGGCCGTCATCGCCGGTGCGACGCTGGCCTTCGTGGTCTCGCTCGACGACTTCCTCATCACCCTCATGGTGGCCCAGGCCGGCGCCACGACCCTGCCGGTCTATCTCTACGGCATGCTGCGGGTCGGCGTGACGCCGGAGGCCAACGCGGCGGCCACCGTCCTGTTG
>CAXSEU010000032.1:7931-8608 GCA_964236485.1 uncultured Lichenihabitans sp.
CTCGTGTCGGTCGCTGCCGTCACATTGTCGTTCGTGCTGGCGAACCGCCGAGATGCCAGGCCTTGAAGTCCCTCCCGTCAAAGGTGCCCCGATGAAACATGCGCTGAAGCGACTTTCCCTGACCGCCGCAACGCTGGCGGTGGCCCTCGCGGCAGCGGGCAACACCGCCCGGGCGACCGGCGACCTCTTCATCTACAACTGGACCGACTACACCAGTCCGGACCTCATCAAGAAGTTCGAGAAGGAGACCGGCATCAAGGTGACGCTGGACACCTACGATTCCAACGAGACCCTTCTGGCGAAGCTGAAGTCCGGCTCCGCCGGCTATGACATTGTCGTGGTCTCGTCCGACTTCGTGCCGATCTTCGCCAAGGAAGGGCTGATCCAGAAGATCGACGCCTCCAAGATGCCGGGCTACGACAACATCAAGGACCGCTGGAGGAGCCCGCCGTGGGACAAGGACAACGTCTATACGATCCCCTACGACTGGGGGCTGACCTCGTTCTCGGTCAACACCAAGTTCGTCAAGGATCCGGGCGACTCGCTGAAACTACTGTTCGATCCGCCGGCCGAGGCGAAGGGCAAGGTCGGCATGTTCGGCTCGCCGAGCGAAGTCATGTCGTTGGCGGAAGTCTACCTCGGCATGACGCCCTGCCAGACCGACACGGCCAACATGA
>CAXSEU010000032.1:8618-14446 GCA_964236485.1 uncultured Lichenihabitans sp.
CGGCGCCAAGCGTTCCGGCAACGGCGATCCGGGCCTCGAAGCCCAGGCGCCGGCCGTGAAGGTCTACAATTCGGACGGCATCATCGACCGGCAGGGATCGGGCGAAACCTGGATCCATCAGGTGTGGAACGGCGATTCGGCTCGTGCCCGCGTCAACAACCCGGATGTCAAGTTCATCTTCCCCAAGGAGGGCGCGGTGGGCTGGATGGATAACGTCGCGGTGCCGACCGGCGCCAAGGATCCGGAAAACGCCAAGAAATTCGTCGAGTTCCTGCTGAAGCCCGAGAATAGCGGCATGTCGTCGAACTTCACCCATTACGACAGCGCCATCAAGGGTGCCGATGCCTTCTTCGATCCGGCCATGAAGGATGCGCCCGAACTCAAGGTGCCGGACACGATGAAGATCGCCTTTACGCCGGCTTGTCCGGAGGAAGCCACGAAGCTGATGGACCGCGTCTGGACCAAGCTGAAGAAGTAGCCACGCGCTCCTGTCCGGAACGGGCAGGAACGACCAGCCTCCCGGCGAACGGAACCTTGAGCCCGCGTCAGCGCACCTACTACGATTCGACCGCCATTGCGGCGCCTCGGCGTACGGCCGTGCGGGGCATCGTGGAGACGGAAACCTGCGTCATCGGCGGCGGCCTCGCGGGCCTCTCGGTGGCGCTCGACCTCGCGGAGCGCGGCCGCGATGTCGTGCTGCTCGAGGCGGAGCGGATCGGCTGGGGTGCCTCGGGCCGCAACGGCGGCTTCGTGGCGGCCGGTTTCTCGGCCGGCAACCTCCATCTCGTGGATGCCCTGGGCGAAACGCGGGCCAAGACCCTTTACGAACTCAGCCGCATGGGTCAGGCGCTGCTCGCCGAGAGGATCGACCGTTACGCCTTCCCGGGCGTCGACAAGCAAGTGGGCGGTCTGCGCTGCGCCATGCGGGGGCACGACGATCTTCTGCGTCGCCAGCAGGCCCTCGTGGGCAAGATCTTCGGTGTCGAGCTCGACCTCTGGACGGCCGTGGAGGTGCGTCGGGTCTTGGCGACGGAGCGCTACGGCGGCGGCCTCCACAACCCGCAGACGTTCAGCGTCCATCCGCACAATCTGACGCTCGGTTTGGCCGAGGCGGCGGAGCGGCGGGGCGGGCGGATATACGAAGGAACGCGCGTCCGCGCTCTCGATATCGAGCGAGCCGAAAAGCGCGTCGCTACGGGGGAGGGGGAGGTCCGGGCCCGCACCGTGGTTCTCGCCTGCGGGGGCTACATCGGCGGGCTCAACTGGCCGCTCGCGGCCGCAACGGTGCCGATCGCCACCTTCGTGGCCGTCACGGAGCCTCTCGGAGCGGAACTCGACGCCGCCATCAAGACCCGCCTCGCCGTCTCCGATCTGCAGTTCGCCACGAACTATTACCGGCGCGTCGGAGCGGACCGGCTCTTGTGGGGCGGACGCGTCAAGGCCTGGGAGCCCGGCCCGGAGGCGATCGGCCGTGACCTCAAGCGCGACATGGCCGCCTTCTACCCGGGACTGAAGGGCGCGCGATTCGAGTTCGTCTGGAGCGGCCTGATGAGCTATCTCGGCCACCACATGCCCGCCATCGGGCGGCTCTCCGACGCGGTCTGGTACGCGACGGGGTTCGGGGGACTGGGCCTCGCGCTGACCAGCATGGCGGGACGGCTGATCGGCTCCGCCATCGACGAGGGCGACGCCCGCTGGCGGAGCTTCGAGTCCTTCGGGCTGCCGTTCGCCGGAGGGCCGCTTGGCCGCATCCCCGCGCAACTACTCTATTGGCGGGCCGAACTGGCGGGCCGGATGGGGCGGGTGACGGCCCGTGAATGACGGTCCCTCCTGGCGGCAGGTCTCGCGGCTCGACCTCGTTGCCATGGTGGCGATCCAAGGCGAGGTTCACCCGCTGCTGGCCGAGCGGCGTGAGATCCTTGCCGACAAGATGCGGCTCTTCGGCGAGGGATGCCTCGTCCTGGAAGGTCCGGGCCGCTGCCTCGGCTACGCCATAGCCCATCCGTGGCGGCTCGGCGCCGTGCCGCCTCTCGATACCCTTCTCGGCGCGCTGCCGAAAGCGCCCGATTGCCTCTTCATCCATGACGTGGCGGTCCTGCCGGAGGCCCGCGGCCAAGGGGCGGGTGGCACATACGTCCGACGGATGTTCCGCCTTGCGCGGGATCGAAGTCTGCCGAAACTGGCGCTCGTGTCCGTCTACGGAACCTCGCCGGTCTGGCAGAGATGCGGATTCGAGCTCGCGGACCGCACCGCGGCCCGCAAAGACCTTCTCAGCTATGGCGGGGGCGCACGATACATGACGGCGGAGGTCGGCCGCCATGCCGACTGACCCTGCCGCCGCCGTGCGGGCCATCGTCGAGGCGCTGAACGCCGGCAGGACCGAGACGGCCTGGGACGCAGCTCGCGACCTGCTGGCCGAGGGCCCAGACGATGCAAGCCTGAACCAACTGGCCGCAACGGCGGCGCTGCGGACCGGGCGGCACGAGGACGCGAGGGATCTGGCGCGGCGCTCGCTCCTGAGGCGTCCCGGCCACGTCGCGACCTTGATCCTCCTCGGCCGCGCCGCCCGCGCCCTTGAGGACCACGCGAGCGCGGTCGAGGCTTTGACGCGCGCGGCCGAAGTCGCCTCCGACCGGGCGGAGGCAGTTTTTCTTCTCTACGCGGCGCGGGTCGAGGCCGGCGAGGCAGAGGCGGAGCTTGACCTCGGGGACCTCGAAGCTCGGTTTCCGCACGAAGCGTCTCGCTGGGAGGACCTCGCCCAGACGCTGCTGGCGCGGGGCCGGCGCGAAGCGGCCCTCGCCTGTTTATCGATCGCGGCGCGGCGGACACCCACCTTCGCGGTCGCGATGCGGCGTGGCCTCCTGTGCAAGGACCTCGGCCGCCTCGCGGAGGCGCGGCAGGCATTCACCGAGGCCACGATGCTCGAGCCTCGGTCGGCCCGGGCCTGGTTCCTCCTCGGGGTGGCGGCGCAGGACGGACGCGACGACGAGGCGGCCGAAACCGCCTATTGCCGCGCCCTGGCGCTCGATCCGAGCCTGCCGGAGGCCGCCGTCAACCTCGGCACCGTGCTGCAGCGGGCCGGCGACCTCGACGGCGCCAAGGCCGCCTACGCACAGGCCGTCGGCATGCGTCCCGATACGTTCGGCCGCGTGGCCCAGGCCATGACGGCGTCGCCCAAGGGCGAGCTATGGCTCGATCTCAGCGCCCTGCGCCGCAGCCTCGGTGGCTGAGCGCGCTCGCTTCACCCTGAAGGAGCGCCGATAGACGCCCGGGCCGGTGAGCAGCGCGTCGGCGGTCGCCTCGTAGGCTTGGCGGCGGTCCGCATCCAAAGCTTCGCAAACGAGGTCGAGCGGCGTTCGCGCCACGGGAAAACACTGCGCCACCGGCGTGCCGCGAGGCAGCACCCCTTCGAAATCGGGGTCGACCCAGACCGCTGGGAACAGGATCCCAACGGCGGAGAAGCGATCGGAATCGACCATGCCGGTCAGCAGGCGGAACGGCAGATCATCGCGATTGGCAGGGTGGGTGGCGAACAGCGAATACCCCTCCTCGAGTTCGACCGTCCAGAAACTGTTGAACTTCACGATGGCGCGATCCTCGCGATGGAACGACGTGCCGCTGACCTGCGCCGGAACATGGAAGGACAGCGGCGAGACCGGATGGGCATCGACCGCGAGCCGGGGCAGATCCCAATCCCAGGACAGCCTGCCGTTCCGCACAGTGATGTCGCAGGGCAGGGGGATGACGAAGCCGTGGCTCATGGCGTCGACGAAGGGCGGGCATTGTTTGACGGTCCTCACCTCGGTGTCGTGCAGAGGCGAGAAGACGGTGGCCGGCATGGCGCGTAGCCAGTCGGGCAGGGCGGCCCGGGCCGGGACGGGACGCTCCAGCCGATCGATCAGGGCAGGGTCGCAGCGGAAGGTGATGCGCATGACGGGAGACCCCGGGTTTGATCCCGCCTTGTTTCAGGGGATCGCGGAGCCGATGTCGAGCCTTTTGGTGCGGCGCTTGCCCCGGCGCCGCGCTCTCGTGTTAGCTTCGCCCATCGTGGGGCGCTTCGACGATGCGGCCGCCGTGGCCAACCAGGGTGCCCTCGTCCGAATGAGCGCGCCGCGCAGGAGGAGCGCAAGGATGACCGTCAGCGGCAAGGATGTCGTCCTGGTCACCGGGGCGGGGGGCTGCATCGCGGCCTGGGTCATGAAGGAACTCGACGATCGGGGCGCGACTGTCGTCGGCTTCGATCTTTCGGCAAGCCGGCGCCGTGCCGAACTCGCGATGCACCCGGATGCGGTACGCAGGATCGTCTGGGAGACGGGCGACATCGCCGACACCGATCGGCTGCAGGCGGTGGCGGGCCTGCATGGGGTCACGGCCATCGTGCACCTTGCCGCCTTGCAGGTTCCCTTCTGCAAGGCGGACCCCGTGGCGGGCGCGAAGGTCAATGTCCTCGGCACCGTCAACGTCCTCGAAGCGGCCCGCCATCTCGGCATCCGCCGCCTTGCTTACGCCAGCTCCATCGCCGTCCAGGGGATCGGGCTCGAAAATCCCTGGCTGGCGACGCTCTACGGCGCCCACAAGGCCTGCGGCGAAGCCATGGCGCAGGTCTATTGGCAGGACTGGCAGGTGCCGAGCGTGGGTATCCGGCCAGGGGTCGTCTACGGTCCGGGCCGGGACCAGGGCATGAGTGCCGCGCCGACCTTCGCCATGCTGGCGGCGGTTCTCGGCAAGCCCTACGAAATCCCCTACACCGGGCCGTTCCCGTTCCTCTATGTCCGGGAGGCGGCGGCGGCTTTCGTCGCCGCGATCGCCGAGGAGCGGGCCGGGGCGCCGATCTTCGATCTCAACGGGGTCGGCTCCACGATCGAAGAGGTGCTGGACCTCGTCAGGCACGAAGCGCCGGACGCCGCGGTTCGCGCCAGCGGATCGCGCTTTCCCTTTCCGGCGACGCTTTCCGACGCTCCCTTGCGCGATTTCCTTGGCCCCTACCGCCGCTGGGGTCTCGAATCCGGCGTTGCCGAGACGGTCTCGACGTTCCGTGACCTCGTGGCGTCCGGCAAACTCGACACCGTCTGAGCGCGGCAGAAGAGCGGGAGCTCGGGTGCCCTCGCGGGGTCACGCCCCTGCGGCGTCGTCATTCTCGAGGCGCGCCGGATCCGGCAGCGGCGCGTCCGATTGCACGAAGGCATAGCCCACCGATTCTACCCGGCGGGCGGTCTCCGGGTCGGGTTCTGCCGGGCCGAGGAGGAGCCAGTCGCGAGGCCCGAGTTCGGCGGGAAGCCCGCTGCCGGCCCGCACCACCAGCCGCGTGGCGGGCTGATCCTTGTTGGCCCAAAGCTCGAACATCGCATCCTCCGACGGCCCTCAGATCCAGGCGCCAAGCTACGGCTGCCCCGCCCCTCCCGACGAGCCGTAGACCTGCCCGGTCGCATAGCTGGCGTCGTCGGCCGCGAGCTGGACGTAGATCGAGGCCAGTTCGGCAGGCTGGCCCGGGCGGCCCATCGGGGTCGTTCCCCCGAACTTCACCAGCTTCTCCTGCGTCGCGCCGCCGGAGACCTGCAGCGGCGTCCAGATCGGCCCTGGCGCGACGCCGTTCACGCGGATTCCCTTCGGCGCGAGCTGCTTCGCCAGCGACTTCACGTAGTTCATCGTCGCGGCCTTGGTCTGGGCATAGTCGTAAAGGTCGGCCGAGGGGTCGTAGGCCTGTTCGGACGTGGTGCCGATGATGGTCGAGCCGGGCTTCAGGTGCGGCAGCGCCGCCTTGATGATCCAGAACGGCGCGTAGATGTTGGTCTTCATCGTCCAGTCGAACTGCTCGGTCGAGATGTCGA
>CAXSEU010000033.1:0-3986 GCA_964236485.1 uncultured Lichenihabitans sp.
TCCACGAACTCAGTTTTGACGCCGAGGACGTTCGCTATCTCATTGACGTAATCGACATATAATCCGCCCCATTTGCCTGTTTTTGGGTCCTTGATGTAGCCGGGCTCCTCACCGGTCATGACCGGCATCCGGAGAACGCCACTGGACCTTATCTGATTCAACACAGCGGACGGATTATCGTCGGCCAGGGCTGCAACTGGCGCCGTCGCCAACCCAGCACAAATCACAGCAGCGGTAGTGATGTAAGGATCATCGTACCATCTCCCCATACGTGTTTTAATGAACCATTCGGCTCGCAACCCCACTCAGGATTGCAGACAGTGTTTCCTATTACAGCAACGCGTCCGTCATGATCTGACGAACGACAGGGTGGACCCCAAACTGGTAATCCTGCAAACGATCTAATCTCATCACCGAAATAAAAACGAGACGCAAGACGCTACATGATACTTTCAGTAGATGGTGAGTCAAGCCATTCATACGTAAGACCGCAAAAAACCTTAAAACTACTAGATTAAAGCGGCGGATCTCCGCCCGAGGACGTCATCGGCGAACTACAATGCGGCGGGGCGCAGGTTATTGGCCACGGATCTTATCTGTTCCTGATCAGATCGGATGCCTTCTCGGCAATTCCGATCGTCGTGATATTCGTGTTCGCAGAGATGAGCGTCGGCATGATTGAGGCATCCACGACCCTCAGCCCCTGCACCCCCCGGACGCGGCAATGGGAATCAAGCACGGCCATTGGATCGCCGTCGGAGCCCATCTTACACGTACCGCTGACATGCCAGCCCGAGTAGACGGATTGCTTGATCCAGTCGGCGACGAGGTCGTCGTTTTCAACCATCGCCTTCATGCGTTCGGTGGTCCCGAACCTGCGCTTGAGCATCGTCTCGCGGAAGAAGGGTGCATAGTCGAAAAGGTAGGCGGCGCTCGCCGTCTTCAACCAGTTGGGAAAGGTGCGGACGCTGAGTGCTCGGACGTCATCGTTGTATCCTCCGAGAAACCAAGTATTCACGCCCCGGCGAACCTCCGCGGATTCCATGATCCGATAAAGTCGCTTGAACCCGTCGACGAGCCGCATCAAATCGCGTCCGTCGGAGGCTAAGTTCAGGTCCACGAAGGGTTCATCTTGGTAGGAAGCGCTGTTCAAGGTTACCGCGCCTCGCGAGTATGATTTGTTGACGCAAACGTTGAGCGCTGCCATGGACTGACCGAGTGGATGCCAGCCGGCGCGATTGACCGGCATCATCAACATGTCTCCGGGGTGGCAATCTCGGTAGTTCGACGAGTAACGCACTCCGAGGAAGATGTGGCGGCGCTGACCGGGCCGCAATCGGGCGGGTCTTCTCAGATGCGCCGCGACGCTGATGTGAGGATGATCCATCAAGTTTTCGCCGACCCCAGGTAGGTTGGCGACGACGTCTATCCCTAACCTCTTGAGCTGCGCCGCCGGGCCGATCCCGGCGCGCATCAAAATCGCAGGGGAATGCAGAGCCCCGGCGGAAACGATGACCTCTTCGGCAATGTAGGTCTTCGTCTGGCCACCGATCGTTACCTGAGCCCCGGTAATACGGGATCCCTGGTTGACGAGGCCGACGACATGCGCATTGGCGAAGATGTGCAGGTTCGGGCGGGCCCGGACCTCGCGGTCGAGATAACCTGTCGCGGTCGATACGCGGCGGTCGTTCTCGTTCGAGAGCGGAAGCGGAAACGAGCCGTCCGCGAAGCTGCCATTATAATCCTCCTTGTAGGGATGCTCCTGCTTTACGACCTGCAGGACGGATTTCGTAAAGCCCGCCCAGTCGTCCGGGAAAACCCGGCGAATGGGGATGCGACCTGACTTGTTATGAAGCTCCCCATCGAAATCGATGTCACGTTCCAGCTTCTTGAGATAGGGAAGCATGCCGTCCCAGCCCCAGCCTGTGAGGCCGAGGGCCTTCCATTCGTCGTAGTCGTGCGGCAAACCGCGAACCGCGAACTGACCGTTGATGCTCGATCCTCCGCCCATCACTTTGGCCTGTTCGAGCTTGGATGTTTTGACGAGCTGAGCGTTTTGCTTTGGTGAGCGACTATATACCCGCAATGCCGTCCAGTGATATTTCGGGTCGAAATAAGCTAGACCCGGATAGCTGTCGGCGATGATGTCGGGAACGCCGTCCGGCGGTGTATCCGGTCCGGCTTCGAACAGCACCACCTGCTTCATGGAATCCTCAGAGAGACGGCTGGCGAGTACAGCGCCGGCTGAGCCGCCACCCACGATCATGTAGTCGAAATCCAACGGGTGTTCCTCCTTTTACCAGCCCATAAGGCGAGTTTGTTGCCGACGATCGTTTTTTCTACATGACCTTCGTAGGATGTTGTCCCCTCGTCTGAATATGTCGACACAATACCCGGCGGGTATCGATCAATCCCGCGTGCCGGAGCCATTGAAGGTGTTTCCTCGTCTCTTCAGCCGCCCACGCTGAGGTAATCCATCGCGCATGGCGGTTGTCGTTGCCTATTGGAGGTAATTGATCCAGACGGCCTTGTGGCGGAGGTATTCTTCGATGCCGGCGCGCCCCATATCCTTGCCGAACCCCGAGGCCTTGAAGCCGCCGGCCGGGTGGGTGAACTCCGGGCCTCGGCCATGCTGATTGATCCAGACCATGCCGGCCTCGATCGTATCGGCGGCGCGCAGGGCAACCCGGATGTCGGTCGTGTGCACGCTGGCCGCGAGCCCATAGGTGGGGTGGCCGGCCATCTCCAGCCCCTCGTCCACGTCGTCGAAGCGATGGATCGTGAGCACGGGGCCGAAGAACTCCTCCTGAAAGCCGGTCATCCGCGGGGTCACCCCTTCGAGCAGCGTCGGCGCGTAGAAGGTGCCGGCGTTGCGGGTTGCCATCGGTTGACCACCGAGGCGCACCGCCGCGCCTTCGGCGATTGTGCGCAGTACGAGGGTGTGGATGCGGTCCGCCTGCTTCTGGCTGATGATCGGCGGGAAAGTCGTCGCCTCGGACCAGGTCGGCCCAGCCTCGACGGCCCGGCAGCGCGCTTCGATGGAGGCGATGAGCGGTTCGGCGACGGCACGCTGGACCACAAGACGCGAGCCGGCCGTGCAGACCTGCCCGGCATTGTCCAGGAAGGCGCTGGCGACCTTGGCCGCGGTTTGTTCGAGGTCGGCGACATCGGCGAAGACGACCTGCGGGCTCTTGCCCCCAAGCTCCAGCGTCACGGGCTTGATACCGCACAGCGCGGCATCGGTCATGATCGCGGCGCCGGTCGCGGTGGAGCCGGTGAACGAAATCTTCATGATCCCGGGGTGGCGGACGATCGCCCGCCCGGTGGTAGGGCCCAGCCCGTTCACGACGTTGAAGAGGCCGGGGGGCAGCCCCGCCTCGACGGCAATCCGGGCCAAGGCCAGCAGGCTGTGCGGTGTGAGTTCGGACGTCTTCATCACCACGGCGTTGCCGGCCGCCAGGGCTGGGGCGAATTTCCATGCCGCCGTGATCATCGGGAAGTTCCAGGGCACGATCGCCCCGACGACCCCGTAGGGTTCGTTCTTGACCAGGCTGAGCGCCCCGGCCTCGGTGGCGGTGACCGTACCCTCCAGCTTATCGACGAACTCGGCATAATAGCGGATCACCCCCGCGGTCCGAGCGACGTCCCGCACCGCCGTGGCCGCGATGATGCGGCTCGACCCAAGCGCCTCGAGCTTGGACAGGTAGCCGACGGCGGCATCGACGCCGGCCGCGGAACGGGGCAGCCCCCGGGCGGGCCCGGGCGGAGCGATCTTCGCCCAGCGGCTGGCCGCCAAGGCGACCCGCGCCGCGTCGACCGCCTGGCTGACGGCATCCTCGCCGCCGTCGGTGATGGACGCGATCGGCTGGTGGTCCGAGGGACGCAACACGGCGATCTCGGAGCCGGGCAGTTGTACGAAGCGCCCGCCGATGAAGTGGCCGGTGGGAATCGCCACGGCATCTGGATTGAAGTCTTTGCTCACGGAG
>CAXSEU010000033.1:3996-6269 GCA_964236485.1 uncultured Lichenihabitans sp.
GATCCTTATGCGGCCCATCTCGGCCGGGCGGTGACGATCAACCGGCGTCGAGGAACGGACGCAGGAGATCGGCTGTCTCGTGGAAGCGGCCGACGAATGTCTTCAGGCGAGGATGCTCGGGGCGGAGCAGCACGTCCTTCGGAGGGCCGTCGGCGGCGATCAATCCCTGGTCGATGAAGACGACGCGGTCGGCGATCTCGAAGGCGAAGCCGAGTTCGTGGGTGACCACCACCATCGTCATCCCCGAGCGGGCGAGGTCGATCATCACCTTGAGCACTTCGCCCACGAGCTCGGGATCGAGCGCGGAGGTCGGCTCGTCGAACAACATGACGCTCGGATGCATGGCAAGCGCGCGGGCGATGGCGATCCGCTGCTGCTGGCCGCCGGAGAGCTGCGCGGGCCGCTTCATCTCGTGGCCGGACAGGCCCATCTGGTCGATCAGGCGCAACGCGGTATAGCGGGCCTCCTCCTTGGGTCGCTTCTTGACGATAACCGGCCCTTCCATGACGTTCTCGAGGGCTGTCATGTGCGGGAATAGGTTGAACTGCTGGAAAACCATCCCGGTCTTGGCCCGGATCCGGTTCACCCTCGATCCGGTGTCGGCCTTGGCGGAGGACTGGCCCGGGGCGACATCGAACAGGGACTCGCCGCCGATCACGATGCGGCCGCTGGTCGGCAGGTTCAGAAGATTGATGCAGCGCAGGAGCGAAGTCTTGCCGGAGCCGCTGGCGCCGATCAGCACGACGACTTCGCCCTGTTTGACCGTCAGATCGACGCCCTTGAGCACCTCGCGCTCGCCGAAGCGTAACCGGATCTGTTCCAGGGTGAGGACGTCCGCCGCAGCCGCCGGGTCGACGGTGCCGGCCGCGTAGGGGGTGAGGATTGCGGCATTCATCGGGTCACCATGCCCCGGCGCTCGAGATGCCGCGACAGCATGGTCAGCGGCACCAGGATCACGAGGAAGATCACGCCGATGGTCGTGTAGACCTCCATCGGACGATAGGTGAAGCTGCTGACATAGCTGCCCTGATAGAGCAGGTCCGGGATGGTTATCGTGGAGAGCAGCGTGGTGTTCTTCATCTGGATGATGGATTGTCCGGCGAGGGGCGGGATCATGCGACGGAACGCCTGCGGAAGGATGATGCGGCGCATGCGCTCGCCATAGGACATGCCGAGCGCGGTGGCGGCGTCCGTCTGGCCTGGGTCGATCGACTGAACGCCTCCGCGGAGGATTTCGGCGTAAAAGGCGCCGGTGTAGCAGCTCAGCCCGATGAGCCCGGCCCAGCCCTTGGTGATGTTGATGCCGAGGAAGATCGGCAGCGCGTAATAGGTCCACAGCAGGATCACCAACAGCGGGATATTGCGGAAGAATTCGACGAACAGGCGTCCAAGGACGACCAGCGGCCAGATACGGGCCATTTGGAGCAGGCCCGCGATCAAGCCGAGCACGAGACCGACCGCGATGGTGACGATCGTGTATTCGATGGTGACCAGCAGGCCCTGTTCGAACAGCCAAGCGTTTCGCGTGATGACTGAGAAATCGAACATGGGCCCGGATCTCGGCGGCGGGGTTCAAGCGGTTCGGCGGCGATGGCAATGCGGGGGCCTGTCCAGGCAGGACCCGGACAGGCAAGGCGAGGGTCAGAAGCTGAAGCCGGCCGGCAGTGCCGACAGGTCGATGCCGCGGGTCTCCCAGGCGCGGGCAAGCTTGCCCTGCGCGAGCCCGAGCGAACGCTGCTGCTCCACCCAGTTGGTCAGGAAGTTGATGTAGCCGGCGTTGCCGGGCTTGCGCGCGACGCAAAGGGTTGCGGGGTTGCGCAGGATCGGCTCAGGCAGGGACATCTCGCCGACCTTGTTCTTCTGGATCTGCAAAGCGTCGAACACGGCGAACACAACGGCGTCGGCGCGGCCGGCCTGCAATTCCAGCAGAGCGAGGTTGCGATCCTCGACGGGCGTGATCTTGGCGTGGGGCAGCAGCGCCTCGGCCACTATCTGCATGGCGCTGCCCTTTTGGACGACGATCGTCTTGGTGGAATTATCCAGTTCCGCCCAAGTCTTGACAGGCTTGCCCTTCGGCGTCAGCACGGACCAAGCATCGATGAACAGGGGCTCCCAGAGATAATCGACCACAAGGCCACGCTTGGGATTCGGATTGACGCCGATCGCGATGTCGATCTTGTTGGCCTGGAAGTCCGCCGCGAGGTTGCCCCAGGTAGTCTCGACCGGCTGCAGCTTGACCCCAAGCTGGTCGGCGATTTCGCCAAGGAACTCGT
>CAXSEU010000033.1:6279-14247 GCA_964236485.1 uncultured Lichenihabitans sp.
GTAGAAGCCGCTCCACTGGCCGGTCGCTGGATCCTTGATGTACCCGGGCTCCTCGCCGGTCATCACCGGGACTCTGAGAACGCCGCTCGAGCGGATCTGCTGGAGCACCGCCGCGGGATCGTCCTGCGCGTGACTCGGTGCCGATACCGCCAAGAGGCTGAACGCCATCGCGGCGGCCGCGACGAGCCTTTTCAAGCTGAACATAGACATGAGACAAACCCTCCATTGCTTGCCGCGCCCGATGCGACGGCCAAGATTGCGACGGGATATCCGGGTGTCGCCGCCAACCGGCGCCTGTCGCCGCCAACGGGCGACCGCTGCCTTGTGGGACATCGCCCGCCGGCCAAGGCCGGCTGAGGCACCCGATTGCCGCCAATCTGGCCCGCGACGATGTTGCGTCTCGTCCCCTGATCTCCCGGATCAGCATCTCCGTGAGATCCTTGGCAGCGCCCGGCGTCCGGCGAGATATGACACTGACGATGCGCATGGTGTCGCCCGGCGAGTTCCCGCGCAAGAAGAGACTGAGCGGCTGCCGACCTTGGCGGCACGAACCTTCGGCATTCGTGCGGACGCGTCGTCGTGCGCCGACTGCTCACGGCTGCACACAAGGCGGGCGGCGCCGGCCGATATGAGCGGACGACATCGGGCGAGTCCTTGTCTCTCGCTCCCGCCCGAGCGTGAAAGCCCTGTGGCCGATGGCAGGCTCGCGGCCGGCCAGGAGATCGGCGAGGAGGCTCGCGCTGCCGAGGGCAAGGGTAAAGCCGAGCGCCCCGTGCCCGACGTTGAGCCAAAGGTTGCCGCACCGGGTTGGGCCAATCAGCGGCCGCCCGGTGGGGGTCGCCGGCCGAACCCCGATCCAGGCCGTCGCGTTTCCGGCGTCCGCACCCGGGAACGTCGCCTGGACCTCGCGGCCGAGCGCCGCAAGCCGCCGCCGTTGCCGTCGGACCGTCGTCGGTCCGACATCGACCATGGCGGCCGCGCGGATACGAGCCCCAAGCGGCGCGTAGACGATCTTTCGCCCGGCATCGGTCACGCTGGTCGACAGCGTGAAGGTTGCCGTCCGGGCCATCGTCAGGCTGTACCCGCGCAGGCCGATGAGGGGAAGGTCGATGCCGAGCGGCCGTGCGAGCGTGCGGGACTCGAGGCCCGCCGCCAGGACGAAATGGTCGGCCTCCACTTCGCCCTCGGACGTTGCGACGGCCGTGATCGCGCCGCCGCGCGAGTGGAAGCCGCGCACCGCGACCCCGAAGCGGAAGGTCGCCGGCGTCCGCTTGACGAGAGCGCTCGTGAAAGCGTGGCAGTCGCCGGTTTCCTCGCTGGGTGTGAATACGCCGCCGACGAGGCGCTCCGCCAGCGACGCCAGGCACGGCTCCTGGTCGACGCAGTCGCGCCGGGACAGCACGAACTGTTCGGAGCCGAGCCGCCGCTGCAGCGCCGCTTGGGCCCGCGCCTGGGCGAACGCGTCCGCGTGGCGGTGTACCACGAGCTTGCCGGTGATGGTTCGGTCGAAGGCGAGGTCCCCCTCGGCGAGCAGCGCCATCATCCGCTCGCGGCTATGGAAGGAGAGGGCCAGAAGTTCCGCCGTGGTCCGAGCGCTCGCGGGGGCGTTGCAGGCGCGCACGAAGGCGGTCAGCCATCGCCAGAAGCCCGGGTCCAGGCTCGGGCGGAAGAACACCGGGGCGTCCGCCCGCGCCAACCAGCCCGGCACCTTGACGAGCACGCCCGGACCCGCGAGGGGCTCGACGTAGGAATAGCTGAGCTGGCCACCGTTGGCGAAGCTGGTGCCGAGAGCCGGACCTTCCGCCGCATCGAGCACAAGCACGTCGTGCCCGTCGCAGGCAAGAGCCCGGGCGGTTGCCGCGCCCACCACCCCGCAACCGATGACGCACACTTTCGCCATCAGAAGCGATCCGAGCGGAACGGCGCAAGATCGATCGAGGGCGGCTGGCCCGCCGCCAGTTGAGCCACGATGCGGCCCGTGACAGCGCCGCCGATCATGCCCTGGTGGCCGTGCCCGAAGGCGAAGATCACGTTGCCGTGCCGCCGCGAGCGCTCGATGACGGGGATGCTGTCGGGCGTCCCCGGGCGATGTCCCATCCATCGCGTGACTTCGTTGGTGTCGAGGCCCGGGAACATCCGCCGGCCCTGCCGGAGCAGGAGGGAGGTCCGGTCCCTGTCGGGCGGCGCCGACAGGCCGGCGAATTCCACCGTGCCCGAGAGGCGCAGGCCCCCCTCCATCGGCGCGGCAACGAACTTCTGCTCGGCCGAGATGGTCTGGATACGCAGGGCGGTCTTCGCGCTGCGGATGGTGACGTGGTAGCCCCGCTCCGTTTCGAGCGGCACCCGCAGCCCCAGAGGGCTCGCGAGTGAGCCCGAATGGGCGCCTGCCGCGATCACGACGCGCTCGACCGGCAGGCGGCCCGCATCCGTGTGCACGGCGACCGGGCCGTCCGGCCCCATATCGAAGCCCGAAGCCCTGGCGCGGACGAAACGCGCGCCCTGCCGGGCCGCATGTTCGGCGAGGCATTCGACCAGACGCCCGGGGTTCGGGCACTGGCCTTGCTCAGGGAGGAAAATACCGGCCCTGAACTGCGGTCCGAGCGCCGGCTCCAACTGCCGAAGTTCGCTTTCGTCGAGCACGTCCACCCGGACGCCGCGCTCGCGGCGCAGGCCGATCGAATAGCCGCTCTTGGCCGGCCCCTGCACGTCCTCGTAGACGAAGAGCTGGCCGCGATGCTGAATCAGATCCTGGCAGCCGGCCGCCTTGAGGAGCGGATCGTAGGCCTCGAAGGTCAGCCGGTGCAGGCTGCGCATCGCGTCTGAGATCGCCGGCACGCGGGCGCGCCGGCCGGCGGCGACAAACCGGATCAGCCATGGCAGGGCATGCGGCAAATACGCGAGCCGAATGCCGATCGGCCCCTCCGGATCCGCCAGCCATCCAGGAATTTTCTTGATCATGCCGGGCATTGCATTGGGGATGCACGAGCCCGGGCAGATGCCGCCCGCGTTGCCGTAGGAGCATTGCTCCGGCGATCCCGGCGCCACCGGGTCGATCACCTCGACGTCGAACCCCTCGCGCAACAGGTAGTTGGCCGAGCACACGCCGACGATACCGGCACCGATCACCGTCACCCGGCCTCGGCGCACCTTCGAAACGGGAGCGGGTTCCACGATCGGCATCGGCGGGGATCAGGGCGCGTTTGGAGCGGGCTTGCCGGTGCGGAAGACCGCGAGCGCGTTCGACGCCGCCCACTGCATCAGGCGAAAGTCGCTGAGGTAGGCCATGAAACGATAACCGGTTTCGCGCATCTCCTGGCCGTACAGCACCGAGCCGACGTGGATGCCGGCCACGATGTTCTTTTCCTTGCACTTGGCGGCGACGTATTGAATCGCCTCGTAGACGGCCGGAAAGCGCGGATCGAAGCCGGCGTTCTCGCCCATGCTGACCGCGAGGTCGGAAGGACCGACGTAGATGCCGTCGAGCCCAGGCACCCGAAGGATGTCTTCGAGGTTGTCGATCGCCTGCTTGCTTTCGACCATCGCCATCAACAGGATGGTTTCGTTTGCTTTCTTGACGTAGTCGGGGCCCGCGTAGAGCGAGGCACGCAATGGGCCGACGCTGCGCTGGCCGTGGGGGAAGTAGCGACAGGCCTTCACGAAGGCTGCGGCTTCCTCGCCCGTATTGACCATGGGGCAGATCACCCCATAGGCGCCGGCATCGAGAATGCGGCCGAGGATCGAGGGATCGTTCCAGGGCGAGCGCACCATGGGCGTGGTGTCGGTGGTGGAGATCGCCTGCAGCATGGTGATCGCGTCGGCATAGTCGATCGCGCCGTGTTGGAGATCGACCGTCAGGGCGTCGAAACCCTGCCTCGCCATCAGCTCCGCCGAGATCGACGAGGGGATGGCGAGCCAGCCGGTGACGACCTCGCCGCCGTTCATCAGGATCGTACGGGCCTTGTTCTCTTTCATCGTCCTGTGTCCTTGGGGCCGCGGGCCGATCCCGCCGGCGCCGCGCGGGGAATGTTGCCCGCCGCCGTCGGGACGGCGGTGAGCAGATCGGGCATGCGTGTCAGGCAACCTTCATGTAGACGGTCCGCGTCTCCGTATAGAAGTCGAGCACCGGGCGGCCCTGTTCCTTGATGCCGAGGCCGGACGCCTTGGTGCCGCCGAACGGGGCCTGCAGCTCGACGCCGGCTGTGGGCAGGTTGACGGAGGTGATGCCGGCGTCGGCGCGGTTCGTGAAGGCGTGGGCCGCCGTCAGGCTCGTCGTGCACAATGATGCGCTCAGACCGTGCTCCGTGTCGTTGGCGAGCGCGATCGCCTCGTCGAGCGTGTCCACGGTGAACAACGCCACCACCGGCCCGAAGATCTCCTCGCGGGCGATGGTGGCCTGGGGGTCGACGTCGTCGAACACGGTCGGCTCGACATAGTAGCCAGCGTTGTTGCGCCGCTCGGCTCCGCCGCACAGCAGTCTCGCCCCTTCCTCGGACCCCTTGCGGATATAGTCGAGGATCTTGGCATACTGCTTTTCGTCGACCACTGGCCCGACGAAATTCTGCGCATCCGACGCGTCGCCGACGCTGAGCGCCTTGGCCTTGTTCACGAACGCCTCTGTGAAGGACCGCTTGATGCCACTCTGCAGAATGATGCGGCTGGTGGCCGTGCACTTCTGCCCGGCATTTCGGAATGCGCCTTCAACGGCAGTCGTGACGGCAAGCGGCAGGTCCGCGTCGTCGAGCACTATCAGCGGATTCTTGCCGCCGAGCTCGCACTGCACCTTGGCGCGCCGGGCGGACGCGGCCTGGTGCACGGCGAAGCCGACCTTCTGCGACCCCGTGAAGGAAATGCCGGCGAGGCCGGCGTGGTCCACGATGGCTTGGCCGACGTCGAATCCATTCCCGTGGACGAGGTTGAGCACGCCGGCCGGGAGTCCGGCTTCGGAAAAGGCCAGTGCCAATGCCATGGACGTGAAAGGCGCCTGGAGGCAAGGCTTCCAGACGATCGTGTTGCCGGTGATCAGCGCCGGGCCGATCTTCCAGGCGGCGATCGACATCGGAAAATTCCATGGCGTGATCTGCCCGACCGCACCGATCGGCTTGCGCACCGTGTAGGCAACGACCCCCGGCCGGCCCGACGGCAAGTTGTCGCCACATAGGCGCGTGCCCTCGCCGGCGTAGAACTCGAGCACACGCGCCGAATAGAGTACCTCGCCGCGCGACTCCTCGAGGGCTTGCCGACCTCACGGGTCATCTGGCTGGCGATCGCCTCCACCCTGGCCCGCAGCACGCCGGCCGCTCTGCGCAGAACCTCGCCGCGGGCCACCGGGGTTTCGGCGGCCCAGCCGGCGCCCGCAGCGCGTGCGGCCCGAACGGCCCGCTCCACGTCCTCGAGGCTCGACAGACGGTACTCGCCGATCAAGTCGCTCGTCAGCGACGGGTTGATCGCCCTGTAGGTCATCGTGCCGGTCGGCGGCACGTTCGTTCCGCCGATATGATTGGTGACGTCGCTCATGCTGGTCGTCCTGTCCGGCCGTTATCCGGCTCCTTGGCTGGTAAAGGCCGCCGCGTGGCCCGCGCGGCGGTCATCGGCATAGAAAGCCCCCACGCAGCGGGTCATCCGCCTCGATCACGAGGGTCGAGAAGGCGGTGATATAAGCTGTGCCCGCGACCTCCACGACCAGCTCGTCCGCATCGGTGGTTGCGACGGCCCGCGCCGTGAAAGGCACACCGAAGATGTTCCGCGCCCGGTAGGGAGCCCCGGGAGCGAGACGGCCGCGGCGGATCAACTGGGTCACCCGCGCGGAGGTCCCCGTGCCGCAGGGCGAACGGTCGAACTTGTTGGATTCCAGCACCAGGAGGTGCACGGCCTCGTCGGGGCCGGTCTCGTCATAGAACAGCACACTCGGCGCGGGCGAGCCCGCGAACATCGGGTTGCCGGCGACTGCCTCCTTGATCCGGAGCTTGAGCGCGCTGCCGATGCGCAAAAGCTCCGACACGCGATCGGGCACCAATTGCAACCCGAGGGATCGGGCGTCGACCAGCGCATACCACATGCCGCCATAGACGATGTCGCTCCGCACCGGACCCAGGCCGTCGCACTCGACCGTCAAGCCGGCCAGCCCGATGTAGCTCGGCACGTTGCGCAACCGGACGCAGCCGAGTTCCCCATCCTCGCGCCAATCCACATCGACGCTGACATGGCCTGCCGGCGTTTCCAGCGTGAAACTGGGGCCGGTCGCCGGGGAGATCTGGCCGGTCGCGGCGAGGGTCTTGGCAAAGCCGATCGTGGCGTGGCCGCACATATCGAGGTAGACGTAGCTCGAGATAAAGATCGCGCCGTAGTCGGCCGTCCGCGAGGGTACGGGCGCGAGGCCGACCATGGCGGCGTGTCCGCGCGGTTCATGCAGCAGACTCGGCCGGAGATGGTCGAAGCGGGCGCGGAAATCCTCGCGCTGGGCGAGCACCGTGTCGCCGGTCAGCCGCGGGATGCCGCTGAGGATCACCCGGGTGGGATGACCAGCCGTGTGCGAATCGATCACGGAGAAGGTCGCCGCGGTCTTCATCGGGCCACCGCTGCCGGTTCGCGTCCGAGGTAAGTCCCGGCGTTCTTCGGACCGCGCGCGAAGTGGGCCACTGTCGCGACCAATGCCACGATCCCCTCTGCCTCGACGGTCAGGGCCGAGACCGCGACGCCGCCGAATTGCTGTCCGACACCCTTGATCGCGAGAAGCGGCGGTCTCGAACGAGCCATGAAGCGTCCTTGACGGTATGCCCCACCAATCACGCGGCTCGGGGTGAGCCATGCGCGACGGGAATGACCTGGTCACAACCGCGAACGTCCCACGTACTAGTACGTCTGTCAAATGGCGTGTTGCGTTTTTCCCGCTCGGTCTTTCGGGAGGCTCGACCCCGCCGCGCATCTCCCCGGCGGAGGTCGTCAGGTCATCGAGAAGAGCGGGATAGGGGGCCGTTCGACGAGCCGTTTGAGTACGGTCAGGACCTGCTGCAACTCCGCCCGGCTTTCGCTGGCCCCGAGACACAGGCGGACCCCAAACTCGCGGCCGGGCTCGACGGCAGCCGCGCCCGGCGGCGTCAGGAGGATTCCCTGGTTGCGGGCGGCATAGAATAGGTCCTGCAGGTTGGTCTCTGCCGGAAGGGGTAGCCAGGCGTGATAGCCCGACGGCGCCTTGGCGTGGCCGGGTGGGAGCGTCTCCGCGAAGACGGCGCAGAACACGGCATACCGCGCCGCGCTTTCACCGCGGATGTCCTCGATGAGCGCGTCGAGCGTCCCGGCGTCGATGAGGCGGGCGACCACCTCGACGATGATCGGCGCGGTGATCCAGGCCGTGGCGCGCATGGCGAGGTTCGCCCGTTCGATCAGCGTGTCCGGCACCACCATGGCGCCGAGGCGAAAGCCGAGGTCGAGCACCTTCGAGAAGCTGGACAGGTGGATCGTGCGCTCGGGGATGAGGCTGGCGATGGCCGCCGGCCGGTCCTTCACGAGGAAGGCATAGACGTCGTCCTCGATGAGGAAGATGTCCCTACGGGCCAGCACTTCGGCGATCGCCGCGCGCCGCTGGAGCGACATGGTGCGGGCGGTCGGGCTGTGCAGGGTCGGCATCGCGTAGACCACCCGCGCCCCGCTGCGGTCGATCGCCGCCTCCAGCGCGGTCGGCAACAAACCTTCCCCATCCATCGCGACGGGAATCAACGGGAACTGGTGCGAGGAGGCCAGCGCCTTGAAGCCGATGTAGGTGAGTTCTTCCACCAGGATGGCCTCGCCAGGCCGGCAGAGGATCTGGACGGCGATGTCGAGCCCGTGCTGGGCGCCGTTGGTCAGCACGACCTGCTCGGACGTGGGGGCGAGACCGGGGGCCGCGAGCCCGCGGCCGCCGTGGCGCCCGACCGGCAGCCCGAGGCCGGCGATCCGGCCGTCGTCGAGCTCCACGTCACCCTCGACGATCCG
>CAXSEU010000034.1:0-5983 GCA_964236485.1 uncultured Lichenihabitans sp.
TCGGAGGCGATCTCGCCAGCGACACCAACCCCGTTGAAATCATCGAGCTTCGCATCGTGATCGAACCGAGCCTCGCGCGGCTGGCGGCCCTCCGGGCCTCCCCGGTCGAGATCAGACGCATTTCGCGCGCCACCTCGACGCCCGAGGGCGCTGACCCGGGCCAGGTCGATCTCGCCTTCCACAAAGCGGTGGCGGCCGGCGCGCGCAACAGCTTGGCGGCAGAGTTCTACGCTTTGCTCCGTCACGTCGCCACCGACGCACGGCTGCGGCTGGGAGAGCAGGACGAAACACGGCGCTGTCCCAAGCGGATCGCCCAACGCGATGCTGAACATGCCAGCATCGCTGCCGCGATCGCCGGCCGGGACCCGGATCTGGCGGAGCGCGCCATGAGAGACCACCTCGGGGCGGTGCAACAGCAGATCCTCGATCGGCTGTCGCTGGGGCCTCGGTCGGCGTGAAAGGGGCGTTCCACCAAGACGGGATGGCAGAGCACTTCAACGTCCTGATTATCGGGGCCGGAACGGCAGGCTGCGTGCTCGCGGGCCGGCTGTCGGAGGACGCGAGCCGAACCGTGGGGCTGGTCGAAGCCGGTCGCGAAGAGCGCGACCCCGACATCGCCGATCCGGCTCAATGGCCGTTCCTTGCGGGACGAGCTTACGATTGGGGTTACAGGATCGTACCTCAGCCGGGTACCAATGGGCGTGTGCACCACTGGCCGCGTGGCCGGCTCCTCGGTGGATCGAGTTGCCTCAACGCGATGGCCCACGTGCGCGGGCATCCGGCCGATTTCGACGGGTGGGCCGCGATGGCGGGCGAGCGCTGGTCGTTCCAAAGTCTGCTGCCGGCATTTCGGCGAAGCGAGCGATTTTCGGCGGGCGCCTCGGCGCTGCGCGGACGCGAAGGCCCGCTCGACGTCTATCTGCCGTCCGACGAGGTCCATCCGATCGCCCGCGCCTTCATGGAGGCCGGCGCGGCCCTCGGGGCACCTCGGCTATCGGAGCACAACGCCGGGCCTTTGGCCGGGGTCAGCCCCAATCAGCTGACCATCAAGGCGGGGCGGCGCGTGACGAGCGCCGACGCCTATCTGCAGCCGGCCTGGCATCGACCCAACCTCACGATCCTAACAGAAGCGGCGGTCCAGGATCTTCGGGTCGAGCGAGACCGCGTCACCGGTGCGCGTCTGTTGCAGGGGGCATCGCGGCGGAACGTCACCGCGGACACGGTGGTCGTCGCGGCGGGCGCGATCGGGTCGCCGCTCCTGCTGCTGCGCTCCGGCATCGGAGATCCGCGGTCTCTGAGCGTCGCGGGAGTGGCGTGCCGGCTGCCGCTCGCCGGCGTCGGCAGGAACCTGCACGATCACCTGCTGGCCGCCGGTCTCGTCTACGCGGCACGGAGCCCGGTCACCCCGTCGCGTCTCCAACACTCAGAGTCGCTGATGTATCTGCATGCGGCCGACCTGAGCCGCGCCGACGGCGCACCCGATGCGGTGGTGGCCTGCGTGGTCCTGCCGGTGGTGACGGAACGCTTCGCCCGGCCGCAAGTCGGCACCGCCTATACGCTGATGTGCGGCTTCACTCATCCCGAAAGCCGCGGCGCCATAACCCTCACCGGCCCCGACGTCCGCGATCCTCCCGCGATCGATCCCGCCTATCTCGCGACGGAGCGCGATCGGCGCGCGTTCCGGGAGAGTCTGCGGGTCGCCCGAGAGGTAGGGCAGGCGCGACCCTTGGACCCTTGGCGGGGACAGGAACTCTATCCCGGCGCCAACGTGAGATCCGAGGCCGAGTTCGATGCCTTCCTGGCCGACGCCGCGATGACGCACCATCATCCGGTCGGAACCTGTCGGATGGGGTCGGATCCGGAGTCCGTCGTGGACGAAAGCTTGCAGGTCCGCGGATTGGCCAACCTCTACGTCGTCGACGCCTCGGTCATCCCGAAGATCACCACCGGCCCGATCAATGCTGCCGTGGTGGCGATCGCCGAGCACTGGGCCGCAGACTTCGCGGACGATGAGCACCCGCTTCAGGCCGTCTTGTAGATCGGGGCGGGTTTGTAGTCAAAGTAGTCAGGTGACCTGAATTCGCGTGGCTTCCGGAAACAGGACCGGCCCGGCTTCTGAAGCGATCTTGCCGCGCGTCATCGACAGCGGGTGTCCCGGCGGCGGGGAACGACTGTGTTCCCGGCCGGGAGCGTCCATCGTCCGTTCTCCTACGCCTCGCGTTGTCCGCCTTCAGCGGTTCAGACGAGGAAACAGGGTGAGCGCATTATCCAGGAGGATGCGGCGGCGCAGCGCGTCGTCGAGGATGTCCGTCGTGTCGATCTCGCCAGCCAGCCGGTTGACCGTCTCGGCCGCCGTGAAAGGCCAGTCACTGCCGTAGTGGATGCGTCCGGGATCGGCAAAGGTGAGCAGCGCCGGAAGGACCCGGGGCAGCGGGAAGCCCGCAAGGTCGTAGTGCAGCCGGCCCAGGATTCCGAAAGTTTCCTCGGCGGTCAGCTTCCCGCCGGTATGAAGCAATTGGGCGTGCCCAACTATCCGGTCGGCCAGCACGGGGATCGCGGCGCCCGCGTGCGGCACGATCAGCCGAATGCGGGGAAAACGCTCCAGCGTTCGGTTGTAGAGCATGTTGGCGACGGCGCGGGTCGTTTCGAAGATGAATTCGATGACCGGGCGCGGCTGGCCGAACGCGAGCGCCTGACAGCAGGAGCAGTAGGGTGAGGTCGGGTGCATGAACACTACCGCCCCGCGTCGATCGAGCTCCGCCATGAGCGGGTCGAACGCCGGATCGCCCATGTACACGCCGCGATGATGGGTCTCCACCGCCACGCCATCGGCACCGAGTTCGTCGAACGCGAATGCGGTCTCGCGCAAGGCGCCCTCGACATCGGGCAGCGGCAAGGCGGCGAACAGCCCGAAACGGCCGGCATAGGCCTCGACCAGGGCGGCCCCTTGCCGGTTTACGGACCGGGCGAGCTCGCCGGCCGCCCTGTCGTCGCCGAAGTGTACGCCGGGCGACGAGATCGAAAGCATGGCGGTGCGGATGGCAACGGCGTCCATCATCGCGATGGCCTTGCCGGCGCACCAATCGGGCAAGGAGGGCATGCCGTCGGGGTGGACATGGCCGGCCGCCTCGGCTGCGCGGCGATAATCCTCGGGCACGAAATGCGCGTGGACGTCGATCCGCGGCAACAGGGTGGAAGGACTCGGGGTGCGGGATGCCGATGCCGCTTGGCTCATCTGCCCAATCATCGAGAGGCTTGACGGGTCACGGCGACCTACACGCATCCCGCAGTCGGTCGGCGCTGGCCTGGTCATCCAGATCCCGCTGGCGGGAGCGCAAGTTCCTTGTCGTATCGACCGATGCTTCCCGGGCGGAGGGGAAGCCGCGTTCGGGCTGGCGAACCCCGGCGGGGTTCACGATGGTCGGACCCGATCGGCGACAGACGGCGCACCGGCCTCGAAGGCACCCAGAAAACGCTCCTCCCACCAAGTGAAGAAGACGTCGCGTAGAGCGGCGCCGTCGTCGTCGCCGTAGACAGGAAGCCGGAGCGAGTCGAGCATCGTCGTTTCCACCTCATCGAGCGACACCGTCACCTGTTCGACACGGAGCGGCACGTTGAGGAACTCGGCCACGTAAGCCTGGTCCCGGACGAGCGCACGATCGGCCTTGATGGTGGGCTGGCGGAACTGCCCCGGCGTCCGCTGGCTTTTGAGAACAGGCGTTTTCGGGACCGCGTCGAGGTCGATCTCGGTCGCCTCAAACACCGTCAGCTTGATCGGCTTCAAGCTGAAGTTGCTCGTCCGCATCACGTCGGCGCCGCAGACGTTCGGGATCGCGAGGACATCGGCGAGAGCGAGCAGGTCGACATGGTCGCCGGCCTTCGAAGTCTGACGTGAAGTGCCCGCGCATCGCGGAGGCACCCGCTTCGCTCGAATGCCGGCGCTACCTGACCCTCGCGGTCGGCAAATCGCGCGAGATCATCCTCGGCCAGGTGCTCGGCTGCTTCATTCGCGAAGGCGTGGTGGACCCCGTCCGTAAGCACGTGGATCAGCGCAAGATGGACGCGATCGGTCGCCTCGGTGGCCATGGCTATTCAAGAATTCGAGACCAGTTCGACCTGCCGACCCTTTCGGTCGCCGAATGGGAAGGACGCGCAGGCAAGATGACCGGCTGAGCCGAGATTGGCCGCCGGCCTTCCGGAGCGGTTAGAAAAAGGGTTGTGACATGAGCGCATATGCATTGACACGTCGTGGCTTCCTGGGCACGGCGGCCGGGTCGGTCCTGCTTGCCGCGGATCGCGGTGCCAGGGCGGCCGAGGGCGTGACGATCGGCATGATCTATGTGGGATCGAAGGACGATTTCGGTTGGAACCAGTCGCATGCCGTCGGCGCCAAGGCCCTGAAGTCGCTCCCGGGCGTCACCGTGCTCGAAGAGGAGAACGTGCCCGAAACCGACGCCGTGGCAAAGACCATGGAATCCATGATCAACGTGGATGGCGCAAAACTCCTTTTCCCGACCTCGTTCGGTTACTTCGACCCCTTCATGATCGAGGCGGCCAGAAGCTACCCCGGTGTAGAGTTCCGCCATCCGACCTCGCTCTGGGACAAGAGCAAACACCCCATGAACCTCGGCGGCTACTTCTGCTACCTCGACCAGGCGCATTATGTGAGCGGGGTCGCGGCAGGTCTCTCGACAAGGGCGAACAAGATCGGCTTCGTTGCGGCCAAACCGATCGCCCTCGTGCTGCGCAACATCAACGCCTTCGCGATCGGGGTGAAGCAAGTCAATCCCGATGCGACGGTTCACCTCGTCATCACGGGCGACTGGTCCCTCCCGGTGCGAGAGGCCGAAGCCACGAACACGCTCATCGATGCCGGTTGCGACGTCATCACCTGCCACGTCGACAGCCCCAAGATCTGCGTGCAGACCGCCGAGGCGCGCGGCATCAAGACCTGCG
Organism: uncultured Lichenihabitans sp.; assembly: GCA_964236485.1. Lineage (GTDB taxonomy): Bacteria > Pseudomonadota > Alphaproteobacteria > Rhizobiales > Beijerinckiaceae > Lichenihabitans. The sequence goes on from CAXSEU010000034.1 coordinate 4,957, forward strand.
GCCACAACGCCGACTTGTCCAACCTCGCGCCCAGGGGCTTCATCACCGGTGCCGAGCTGAAGTGGGGCACGGCCTACGCGGATTATGCCGGCCTTATCGCCAGGGGGGAGAAGCTGCCAAACGTCAACGACGGGGGTTACGACAAGGACATGGTGCAGAGTTCGCCCTTCGGCGCTGGTGCGAGCGAGGCGGGCAAAACCGCCGCCACCAAGGCCATCGCGGCCGTGAAGAACGGCGCGCCGATCTTCGTCGGTCCGCTCAAGGACAACAAAGGCAGGCTGGTCGTCGGGAAGACACTGGGCCTCTACGATCCCGCGCTGTGGAGCACCGACTACCTGATCGAAGGTGTCGCGGGATCAATCACATAGCCGGGAGGTGTGGCCTTTCCCTGAGCACTTCGGGGGTCGGCGAGCCGGACCGTCGACGTTGACGCATCTCGCTCCGAAATGACAAAAGGTCCGGGCCACCTCCCGGCGTGCCTGGCCCCACCCGTCGTTCCAGCTCAGGCGGCGTGCATGAAATCGTCGCCGAGCAGCCCTTCCGCCTGGAGCCGCCACATCCTGTCGAACAACCCGCCCCGGCGGCGCAGTTCACCCACGGTTCCGTCTTCGACCACCCTGCCTTCGTCGAGGACGAGGATGCGGTCGAAGGCCGCCAGGGTCGACAGCCGATGGGCCACCGCGACGACGGTGCGGTTACGCATGAGACGGACGAGGGCGCGCTGGATTTCCATTTCCGATTCGGTGTCGAGCGCCGAGGTGGCCTCGTCCAGGATGATGATCGATGCATCCTTGAGGAACGCCCGCGCGATGCCGATCCTCTGGCGCTGCCCACCCGACAGCTTCGTGCCTCGCTCACCGACGATCGTGTCGTAGCCCTGCGGCAGGGACCGCACGAAGCCGTCGCAGGCCGCGGCGCGCGCCGCCGCGAAGACTTCGGTGTCCGGCGCATCGGGCCTGGCGAAGCGAATGTTCTCCATCACGCTTCGATGCAGCAGAATGATCTCCTATAGAACCACGGCCAAGGA
>CAXSEU010000034.1:5993-13343 GCA_964236485.1 uncultured Lichenihabitans sp.
GTGTCACGGCGGCGATCGCTTGATCGTCGATCAGGATCTCGCCACGCCCGACATCGTGTAGCCGCTGCAGGAGGTGGACGAGGGTCGACTTGCCCGCGCCCGACGGCCCCACGATGCCGATCTTCTGACAGGCCGGAATGACCACGTCGATATCGTGCAACGCGTTGCGGCCATGGCTATAGGCGAAAGCGACGTTGCGGAACGCGATGCGACCGGCGCCGCATACGAGCGGGGGCGCGTCGGGGAGGTCGCAGACCGTCCGCGCCTGGCCGACAACCGCTAGGGTTTCCTCGATGAAGCCGAACTACTGGGCCAGATCGACGAGCGAGAGTGCCATGTCCTTCGACGAGTGCAAGATGCGGAACGTGAGGCTGAAGACGATCACCACATCGCCAGGCGTCGCCCGGCCGGCGCTCCAGAGATAGACGGCCCACGACACCATGCTGCCGGCGAGGAGCCAGAGTGCGACATCGTGCATGGCGCGGGTCTTCTCGAGATACATCCAGCTCTCGCGCTGAGCCGACGCCTCGGCGCGAAAATGCTGATCGTGCCGGCGCCACTCCCGATGACGGGCGGAAAATGCCTTGACGGTCCACATGTTCGCGATGGTGTCGACGAGATCGCCAGCGTTCCGGGCCGCCTGCCCCGAATACGCCCGGTGGAAGGGCTTCCCACGTTCGCCGAACCAGATCAGTCCAGCCGTCACGGTCACCACCAGGACCGCAAGCACCAGGGTCATGTTATGATCGATCATGGCGAAGATGACGATCGCCCCGATGAAGTCGATCGAGGGCGGCAAAGCCCGCCAGACCACCGTGTTGGTGAGCGCCCCGAAATTCCCGGCCGTGGCGGTGATCCTCTGCCCGAGGGAACCGGCCAGGTTTTCAGCGAAATAACGCATGGACTGGCCGCTGAGGCAATGGAACAGGTCGAGACGCAGATCGACTCCCACCTCGACGGTGGTCCTGCAAACCATCCAGCCAAGCAGCCGCCAGAACAGGCTCTCGCAGACCACGAGGGCCAGAAAGGACCCGAGTGCGACAACGATGCCGCGGCTGATCAACCGCGGGCCCGCCATGGCGTCGACCAGGACCTTCATGATGTACTGGATGCCGACGGAACAGACCGCAGCCCCGATGACGACGACCAGGATGCTGAGGAAGTGCCACCGCCAGCGGGCGACATAATGGAGGATGAAGGCTCCCGCTGCACGCAGGTGGGGCGGAATTGAAGCGGTGTCGTCGAACGTTGACGATTGTTGCTCCGGGCGAGCGATCATGAAGCTTCTCACCGGCCGGTCGACGCGGATCGAAGCGGCTGCTGAGGACCGAGCCGCACTGCCTGCGCATGAACTTCGCCACTGTACTCGAGATCCGTCGCGCGGCAGCCCCGTTCATCGGGCATCGAGAACAATCCGGCCGCGCAAGGCCGGTCGTTGTCCCATCCGGGATAATCCACGATCGGATAGAGGCAGATGCCTTCGACGGGTACGTTCAAAGCTTGGGCGGCGTGTACTTCCGAACAGACGTAGTGAAGCCACGAAGGCCTGGCGGTGCCTTCGGCTCCGGTCTCGGCCAGGACCACGGGGCGGCCATATCGAGCGTGAACCTCGGCCAGCATCTCGCGTAAGGGCCGGTACGCGTGATGTCCGAGCGGGATGGTGCCGCCGCCGTGATACCACTGATTGTCCGGGTAGAAATTGACCCCGACGAGGTCGAGGACATCGGGATGGCCGCCGAGCTCGGGCGCCATCCGTCCGGACATCATGTCGAGCGCCTCGAACTGGGCGGTGCGGTAAGTCGCGGCGGCTTCGATGTCGGCGGCCGCGTCCGAACCGGGCGCCACATGGATCAGGGGCTCGGACGTCAGAAAGCGGGCGTGCGGCACGGTTGAGCGAACCCCGGCGACCGCAGCGATCGAGGCGCGCACGAGCTGCCGCTTGAGATCGCGTCCGCGACCATGGGTGGGCGGAGCGAAGCGGCCGACCTCGCCCCCCGCCCAGGCCCAGAACGATATCTCGTTGACGGTGCAGAAGAACGGCACCATGTCGGATTCCTCGCTGACCATCCGAGCCGCCCCGGCCGCGAAGCGGGCGAATCGGTCGACGAAGGCCTCGGACCATATGTCGAGATCGTCCGGCCATCCGTAATGGCAGAGATCCCAGACCACCTGCAGCCCCAAGCGTCGTGCGGCGCGCAGCATCGGCACCACGCTTGACCAATCGTACCGCTCGGGGCTTTTTTCTATGAGGTGCCAGCGCATGCCGTCTCGGGCTGCCGCAATCCCGTGGCGCAGCAGCAGCCTGTAATCGGCGTCGGCCAGCCGGTCGTGGCCGGTGGACGCCAGCAGATCCAAGCGACGGCCATCGGGACGCCGGTAGGCCGAGCATTCGAAGCCGCCCAGGAACACGCTGGCGAAAGGGGCGCGTCTGGGCGGGTCCATCCCGCGAGGGTCCGCGAAGATCGTCCCCTCCGACGCAAGCGCCGAACCGCCTGGGCAGCAAAGGTGTGCCATGCGCGTGCCTCGCGTCATTCCGCTGCGACCAAGGTCGTGTCCGCGCGCCAGTCGAACGCGCAGTCGCGCACGAACCGTGCGATCGCGCTTTCGAGGGTCGGCATGATCCACGTCTTTTCGCTAGCCAGGGCAGTGTTGCGGCCCGCAGGCCGCCGCTCGCTCGCCAGTCTTTTGTTCCTCCGACCCGCCGCCTTCGACAGGAGAGAGGCGAAGCCGCCCCAACTCACCTGGCCCTGGTTCGCCAGGTGCCAGATCCCCTTCTCGTCATCGATCAAGAGGTCGAGGGTCGCGTGGACGAGGTCGGGAATGTAGGTCGGAGAAACGATGTCTCGCGACAGGGCGTGCATTCGTCCGGTCGCCGAGCCGTGAAGCATGGCGAAGGCGAAATTGTCCCGGTCCCAAGGACCGAAGCAGGAGCTGGTCCGGATGACGAGTGCGCCAGGGTGCACCTCCGCGAGGATGGTTTCGGCCCGTGCCTCGCTATGCCCGAAAGGCTCCGTCGGGCAGGTCGCGTCGCTCTCCACGTAGGGCCGGCCTAGCCGTCCGTCGAAGACCCGATCTGAAGAAAACGTCACCAGCGGAATCTCCAGCGTCGCGCAGGCCGAGCCAAAGGGCTCGACCCCGGCCGTGTCCGACTGCCGGCAGGCCTCGGCATGCCGCTCGGCCCCGTCGGCGTGCCCGAAGCCGGCCGCATCGATGACCGCCCAGGGGCGGTGCTTGGTCAGGACCGCGACCGTGGACGCTGGGTCGGATATGTCGAGTTCCGGTGGGCGGGTCATGACGTGGTGGAGGCCGCGCGTGGCGCAGATGCGCCCGAAGGCCTGCCCGATCGCTCCTGCCGCCCCGGTTATCAGGATCGGGCGTTGCGCCTTGGATGTGGAAGGGGGAAAGCGCGACGCGACGGGCTGGTAAAACCGTTCCTGGCGCCGCCACCATCCCTCGCCGCTCAGCACCGGATGATCGAAGCCGCCCGTGCGGACCAGCGACGCCGCCGCCTTCCCGATCGCGGTCCGTCTCGGCGCCGGCCCCCGAAGATCGAAAGCGCCCGGCTCGTAGATGCCGTTGCGGGCCACAAGCAAGCTGCTCCAATCGAGCGCGCCCAGGAGGGACCAGATCGTGACGGCCCTAACGTCGTGGTTCTCGGCCCTGAGCTCGGCGGCCGCCGTCCATACCTCCGCGAGCCAGCGCAGTTGCTCGTCGCGCGAGCATCCGTGGTGGACCTCCGTCACCGCGACCGGCCGGCCGTAGCGCTCCAGCACCTCCCGCAGCCTGGCGCGCGGCCCGAGCTCCAACGGCGGCAAGTCGATCCGCACCGCTTCGGCATCGGCGTAGGCCAGAAATCCGTTGCCCCCGCGCAGATGCCGAGGATATTTGCGCCAGTTTCGATCCAGAAACCGCTCGCTGGTCAGATAGTGGTTGACGCCGATCACGTCGGGCGCGGCATCCGCCTCCAGGAACATGTCGAGTTCCGCTTCCGTGATCCCGTGCAGGAGCAGGATCGGGTGCCATGGATGCGACTTGTCGACGCGTCCAAAGAGCAGGTCGAAACTGAGCCAGCGGCGCTGGTTCTCGAACCGCGCTTGATCGGACAAGGCGGGCGTGCTGAACGTCTTGGCGATGTCTTCGGTCTGAACGAGCTGGGCGCTGGGGGTGATCCTGCGGATCGCCCGCATCCCCAGCACCGTCCCCTTGCACTGGTTGACGAGCGCTCTGAGGAACGGTCCCACGGCGGTCTCGTGAGGGTACCAGTGACCGTACAAGGCACTGAACCTCGCGGTCGTGAGAGGCTCGTTCACCGGGGTGAACAGGTCGATCCAAGGGTATCGCTCGGCAACCCGTTCCGCGTGGCGTGCGAAAAGCCGCGGGAACTCCGGGTCGACCAGGCTGGTGTAGCGCGGGCCGCTGCCGTGGTGCAGCAGGCCGGCGATCGGACGAATTCCAAGCGCTTGTAGACGGCCGAACCGCTCGTCATGCCAGCGCCATTCGCACTGATCCGGATGATCGGGCGAGATGGTCTCCCAGAGAGCGGGATAGCGCAGCGTTCGAATGCCCAGAGCCCTGACAGCGTCAAGATCCGCGAGCCGCTTGGAATGGCCGGTCTCTTCGATCTGATTGCGATAGGTCGACCCCATGCGCGCGACCGTGCACTCGAAACCGCCCCAGACTTCGGGCCATAGCTCATGCGCCATACGCGATCACCCTGCTGCCAGCGCCGAACTCGATGCGTTCCAAGCCGCGTTGGCTCGAGTCGAGACACGCGTCCAACATCAGGAAACTGAACCGGGTTCCAGGATTCGTGTCGGTGAACCTCGGTTGGATCTTGAGCATTGCAAGCTTATCGTAGCCGTGTAGTGAGGGGCATGATCTTGAACAGATTCCCGCCAGCCCGTGGCCGTGCGCCTGTCGTTACCGGTACATTCGAGCCGATCATCCCACCGGAACGGGAAGCCAAGAGCGAGTGGACTGGCCGCGTTGATCCCTCGGAAGGCCGCGGCTTTCGTCAAGAACGAAAGGGGTTGCTCGTCTGCTTCTCGCATCTGCGCTGGGATTTCGTCTGGCAGAGGCCGCAGCATCTTCTCAGCCGCGCGGCCGAAAAATACCGGGTGGTGGTGTTCGAGGAGCCGGTCTTCGAGCAACGGGATGCGCCCGCGCTATCCCTATCGTCGCGGCCCGGCGGCGTAGAGATCGCCGTTCCGCTGCTTCCCCAAGGATGCAGCGCCACTGACGCGGTGGCGGCCCAGCGGGAGCTCGTACAGTCCTTCCTGGATCAGACAGGCAGCACGGACAGGACGTTCTGGTACTACACCCCGATGGCGATGGCCTTTTCGGGCCGAATGCATCGTGACCTCACGATCTACGACAACATGGACGAACTCTCTTGCTTCCGTGGTGCGTCGCCCGAGCTCATGAAGTGGGAGCAGGAACTCCTGAGGCAGGCCGACGCGGTCTTCACGGGGGGCCTCAGCCTGTTCGAAGCCAAGCGGGACCGTCACGCGAACGTCCACGCCTTCCCTTCGAGCATCGATGCGGAACATTTCGCCACGGCGCGGCATCGCCGGCAGTCTCTTGGAAAGGGAGCCAAGAACTCCGGGCATCCTCGCCTCGGGTTCTTTGGCGTCATCGACGAGCGGCTTGACCTTGATCTTCTGGCCGCCGCGGCCGATCTCAGGCCAGAGTGGCAGTTCATCATGATCGGTCCGGTCGTGAAGATCGATCCGGCGGACCTGCCCCGGCGAGCCAACATCCGTTGGGGCGGCGCCTGTGCCTACGCGGACCTTCCCGAGCAGCTCGCGACTTGGGACGTCGGTTTGATGCCCTTCGCCTTGAATGAGGCGACGCGCTTCATCAGCCCCACGAAGACGCCCGAGTTTCTCGCCGCGGGCGTTCAGGTGGTATCGACCCCCATCGCGGACGTCGTGCGCTCCTATGGACGGAAGGGACTGGTGGAGATCGCCACGACGGCGAGCGACTTCGTCGCAGCGGCGGAACGCCTCATGGCTCGGCCGAAGTTGCCCTGGCTCCTGGCGGTCGACCAGGAACTCGCCGCCAATTCGTGGGATCGGACTTGGGCCGAGATGTATGGCCTGATGCGTCAGGCCCGCCGAGCGAGGCGTACCGCCACCGCTTCGCGCGCCGACCTCGAATGGGCGGATCGCGCGGATAGCCAAAATCCCCGATATCGAAGCCAGGGCGAAACGAAAGCCGACCCTGTTTGCGCCTCGGAGCCGAGCGCTCATGTATGATTGGCTCATCGTCGGGGCCGGCTTTGCCGGCTCCGTCCTGGCAGAACGGCTGGCCTCCGGCCGCAACGAGCGTGTCCTCGTCATCGACCGCCGAACGCACATCGGCGGCAACGCGTTCGATTGCTACAATGATGACGGCATCCTGATCCACCGCTACGGCCCGCACATCTTCCATACCAATTCGACGAAGGTGGTCGAGTATCTGTCGCGGTTTACCCCCTGGCGGCCCTACGAGCATCGTGTCCTGGCCCAGGTTGACGGAATGTTGGTCCCGATCCCGATCAATCTCGACACCGTGAACCGGCTTTATGGGTTGCAACTCACCTCGGATCAACTGGAGACCTGGTTCACGGCGCGGGCAGAGCCCGTGCAGGACATCCGAACCTCGGAGGATGTCGTCGTGTCGAGCGTGGGTCGTGATCTCTACGAGAAGTTCTTCCAGGGATACACCCGCAAGCAATGGGGTCTCGACCCGTCCGAACTCGACAAATCCGTGACATCGAGGGTTCCCACCCGGACCACGCGGGACGATCGGTACTTCAACGACACCTTCCAGGCCATGCCGGCGCATGGCTACACGCGGATGTTCGAGAAGATGCTGCACCATCCGAACATCACCATCAAGCTCGGGATCGACCACAGCGAGGTCAAGCGTCAGGTCGCCCACAAGCGCACGATCTTCACGGGGCCGGTGGACCAGTTTTTCGATTATCGCTTCGGGCAGCTCCCTTATCGGTCGCTGCGGTTCGACCATCATACGCTTGATCGGGCTTGGCATCAGCCGGTGGCGGTGGTTAACTACCCTCAGTCGGAAGCCTACACCCGAGTCACCGAGTACAAGCATCTTACCGGACAGGCGCACGCCAAGACGGCGATAACCTACGAATATCCGACTGCGGACGGCGACCCCTATTACCCGATCCCAAGGCCCGAAAACCATGCCCTGTTCAAGCGCTACGAGGCGATGTCGCGGGCAAGTCCCGACGTGTGGTTCGTCGGGCGGCTCGCCACCTACCGCTATTACAACATGGATCAGGTCGTCGCCCAGGCTCTCATGACCTACGAGCGCAGCGATGCCGCGCTTCCGCAAGAT
>CAXSEU010000034.1:13353-14093 GCA_964236485.1 uncultured Lichenihabitans sp.
GCCGCGTCAGCCCGGTGTCGAGCTGGGCGAACGGCCGGAACAGCCGCTGGCGGTCGGCGCGGGAGATACCAATCCCGGTGTCGCGCAGAGTGAAGCACACATCGCTGCCGCGCTTCCGCAAGATTCTGGGCGAGCCCAGGCCGGGTCCTCCCTGGCCCTAACGGCACGCATGGGCGCTGGCGACGCTTGAGGCCCGCCCTGTCGGGCCGGTATCCGGCGCCCTTCCCCGATGCAGCCGTTTTTCCAGCAGGTCGGGAAGGCTGTTTTGAAGCGGGACTGCGACCCACCGGCCGCCTGGTTCGTCGCGGGCCGGGCCTTGGGGCATCAAACGGATGAACGGCCTTGAACAAGACATCTGCGAGTCACCAGTCCGCCCGTAAACTCGTGCTTGTCGTCGACGACGACGCAATGGTGCGGACCTTGGCGGTCGAGCTCTTCGAAGAGCTGGGTTGCGACGTGCTCGAGGCTGCCGACGGGGCCGAGGCCCTCCTCAAGCTCGAGGAGCGGCCGGACGTTTGGCTCATGTTCACGGACTGCCGAATGCCCGGCATGACCGGTCCTGAACTCGCGCAAGTCGCCGCCGCCCGGCTGCCCCGGTTACGCATCGTGCTCGTCACGGGCTACCACAACATGGAGGTGCCCGGTTTTCCCATGGTTTGGAAGCCGTTCGATCAGCGCACGATCGAGCGGGTCATCAGCGATGATGCCTAGCAGAAACCGAGCCTGTTCACAGACATGGG